>JALWRO010000280.1 GCA_027080605.1 Campylobacterales bacterium | reverse complement strand
AAACGAAGGAGTATAACGATGAGTGACGAAACCAAAAAAGAGCAATCCGAACAACCGGAAAACAGAGAAACTGAAAAGAATCCGAAAACAGCAGAGGAAGTACAGGAGTCACTTTATGAAGCACAGCAGGAGAGTCAGGAGGCGCTGCAAAAAGAGGCAGAAGCACTCTCAACCGACGTGGTAGAGGAGAAATCGGGCGCGCTTGCACTGAAAGAGGAGATCATCAAAGACGGTATTTTGAAATATGAAGATGCCGACGAAGTGACACAGACCAAGATGGATGTCATCGCTTCGGAAGTCGATATCAAAGATCCCAATACGGTTATCTTCTTCGGTGCCAAAGCGCAGGAAAACATCAACCGTGTCAGTGAGAGCATGCTCGAAGGGGTCAAAAACAAAGACCTCGGACACGCGGCGGATTCCCTTAACAACCTTGTCGCAGAGATCCAGGGATTTGACGTCGATGCACTCAACCCTAATCAGACACAGGGCTTCTTCTCCAAACTCTTCGGCATGGCAAGCCCTGTAGTCAAGTTTATCGGCAAATATGAAGAGGTGCGCAAACAGATCGACGCCATCACCGACAACCTAGAACAGCAGAAAACACAGTTGCTGACCGACATCACCTCACTGGAGCGCCTCTACAAAGTCAATTTTGAATTTTTCAAAGAGCTGGAACTTTACATCGCCGCGGGAGTGCATAAACTGGAGCAGCTGGACAATGAGATCATTCCTAAACTCGAAGCGGAAGCGGGTTCAAGCAAAAAGATGCAAAAAGCACTGAAATTGAGAGACATCATCAACACCCGTGACGACCTGGAGCGCCGTATCCACGACCTGCGTCTGACACGACAGGTAGCGATGCAGGCGCTTCCCACCATACGCATGGTACAGGACAACGACAAATCACTCGTCTCTAAAATCAGTTCCGTACTGGTCAACACTGTGCCGCTGTGGAAAAACCAGCTCGCACAGGCGATCACCATCTACCGAAGTTCCGAAGCGGCAAAAGCGGTCAAGGGAGCGACCGATATGACCAATGAACTGTTAGAGAAAAATGCCGAAGCACTCAAAGAGGCAAACCGCGAAACCAGAGAGCAGATCGAACGCGGTGTCTATGACATCGAGTCGATCAAAAAAGCGAACCAGACGCTCATTGACACTATTCAGGAGAGTCTGGAGATTGCGCAAAGAGGCAAAGAGACCAGAGCGGCAGCCGAAAAGGAACTTGTCGAAGTGGAAAATCAGCTGCATGACGCACTGCTTGCCGCCGGCAAAATCAGAAGACACTAGGAAGGATCACAGATGGGTTTTTGGGATAAGATTTTTGGAGAGTTTATCGATGTCATCGACTGGCTGGATGAGAGTAACGACACCCTCGTCTACCGGTTCGAGAGATACAACAATGAGATCAAGTACGGCGCGAAACTGACCGTACGCCAGGCACAGGCTGCCGTATTCGTCAATGAGGGGGAGATTGCCGACGTACTGGGACCGGGCATTTATGAACTGACCACCAAAAACCTTCCCATCCTGACGACACTCCAGCACTGGGATCACGGATTTGACTCTCCGTTCAAGGCAGAGGTCTACTTCTGTAACCTGCGCCGTTTTACCGACCTCAAATGGGGTACGAAAAACCCGATTATCCTGCGTGACAAAGAGTTTGGCGCGGTACGGCTGCGGGCATTCGGCACCTATGAGATCCGCATCGAAGATCCGCGCAAGTTTATCGAAGAGATTGTCGGCACCAACGGGCACTTCACCGTGGATGACATCAGCAACCAGCTGCGCAATATCATCGTTTCGCGTTTTACCGACATCGTCGCTTCGGCAAATATTCCGGTGCTCGATCTGGCAGCCAACTATGATCAGCTGGGCGAATATGTCAGCGAAAAGATCGCCAGAGAGTTTCATGAATATGGTCTGGAACTCTCCCGCGTACTGATCGAAAACATCTCCGTACCGCCGATGGTTGAAGAGGCGCTGGACAAACGCACATCGATGGGTATGATCGGGGATCTTCGCAAATACCTCGACTTTCAGACTGCCGAGTCACTCACCAAAGCGGGAGGCGGCGGCGCTTCGGATATGATCGGCATGGGCGTGGGATTTGCGATGGCAGACAAACTCGCCAAAACATTCGACAAACAGCAGACACACCCCAAAAAATCCTACATTCCCGAACCGTTTGAGAAAATGTACTATGTCGCCAAAGAGCAAAAACCGCAGGGTCCCTACAATATTGACGAAATCGAAGAGATGGTTAAAAAGGGTAAAATCGACTCTTCCACCCTGATGTGGAGTACCGGCATGGAGAAGTGGGAAAAAGCGAAAGATATTCAGGAGATCGAAACCCTCTTCAACTATCTCACCCTGCCGCCGCTGTAACAGAACACCATGGCAGGCTTTACCAAAGTAATAAAGGGTGGCGCGTTTACCCAAAAAACCTTTCCCTGTTCACAATGCGGCGCATCGCTCGTTTTCAGCGCCGACGACACCGCACTCAAGTGCGAATACTGCGGTGCAATCAACTACCTCTACCCGCCCAAAATTCCCATCTATGAACAGGATCTCGACAAAGCACTTGCCAAAATAGAACAGACCCCGCGCTACAATCTCAAAGCCCCCAAAGAGATCAAATGCCCGGTATGCGCCGCCACCTTTACCCTTGAACCGCATATCCGCAGTACACGCTGCCCTTACTGCAACGCACCCATCGTCACCAATCTAGATATCTTCATGCCGCTGGCGCCCGAATCGCTGCTGCCTTTCAAAATCAACGGGAAAAAGGCGAAAGAGATTTTTAAAAAATGGGTCGGCTCCCTCTGGTTCGCCCCCTCCGAACTGGAAAAATATACCCGATCCGACAGCCGTTTTGAGGGCATCTATCTGCCTTACTGGACATTTGACGCCGACACCACGACACACTTTCAGGGATACCGCGGCGACACTTACTATGAAAGGGTACAGAGAGTGGTCTATATCGACGGCAGAGAGCAGATGGTCGAAGAGATGGAACCGCGTATCGAGTGGACACCCGTACAGGGAGAAATCGACCGACACTTCGACGATATCCTCATCGGTGCGACCAAAACCCTGCCGCGCAGACTCGCCGACTCCCTCCAGCCCTGGGATCTGGAAAATCTCGTCCCCTACGACGACAAATACCTCAGCGGTTTCGAGAGTGAAACTTACTCTGTCGCACTTGATGACGGCTTTGACTACGCCAAATCGTATATGGAGTTTGCCATCCGCGAAGCCGTACGCGCCCGCATCGGCGGGGATCATCAAAAGATCTCCTATATCCAGATCTATCATGAAAACAAAAGTTTCAAATACATCCTGCTGCCCGTCTGGACAGCCCACTTCCGCTACCGCGGCAAAGAGTACCGCTTCGCCATCAACGCACGCACCGGCGTCATCAAAGGCGAACGCCCCTGGAGCAGCTGGAAAATCTTCTTTGCCGTCCTTTTTGTTCTGACACTGCTGGGCGCTTTTTTCTTCATGAGCGAAAACGAAGGCGCGGTGACACACTTTTTTGAAACACTGCCGTCAATACAGATTCAGTTGCGGTAACTACTTCTCCGTCAGTGCGTTTTGACGAATATCTTTCAGCGGTTTGAGCAGATAACGCATGATCGTCTTTTTGCCGGTTTTGATGTTGATATTGGCGATCATACCCGGCAAAATCGGTTTGTCCGGGGCAAAGGCGTAGTGTTCCGCGCGTACGCGCACCAGATAGTAACTGTTTCCGTTTCGGTCGGTAAAGCTGTCGGGGCTGATGGAGATCAGTTTCCCTTTCAGGAGTCCGTAGCGCGTATAGCTGTATGCCGTCACGGCGATGCTGACATTTTGGTCGATCGCGATATTGCCGCGGTCATTGGTTTTGATCTTTGCTTCGATAATGAGGTTGTCATCTACCGGTGTGATCTCCGCCACTCTGTCACCCGGTCGGACGATACCGCCGATGGTATGAAAATAGAGCTTCTGGACAATACCGTTTACCGGTGAAGTGATTACCTTGCGGATCTCCCTGTCTTTGTTTGCCGCTTTCTTCTGTGTCAGCTGTTCGATCTTCAAAGTCACGTCGTTGAGCTCTTTCAGCCATGCGGAGCGTTTGTCACTCTGCAGTTTTTTCAGCTTTGTGCGGGCTGTTTTGATCTTTTGACTGATGATGGGAATTGAGTTTTTGATCTCGTTGAGCTGTGTAATAAGCGACTGATTTTTAGAGACTTCCGCGAGATACTGCTTTTTGGAAGCCGCCCCTTTTTGTACCAGATGCCGGACAATGAGCACATTCTCTTTCTGTGTCTTCAACTGTGCACGAAGGTTTTTCAACTGCTCCGTTTTACGCCGCTTCTCCAGCTTGTTCTGGTCGATGTCATCCTCCAGGATACTCATCTGCTCCCGGTAGTTTTGCATCTCACTCTCGAAAATCGCCTTTTCATTGGAAGCTTGCGGTGTCGTGTCGTTCAGATCGAATGTTTTGGCAAAGGCGATCTGCGCTTTGAGACGTTTCTCTTTGAGCCGCAGAGAGCGAAGGGTGATCTCTTTTTCGAGTGTATCGGAACGGCTGGAGCTATTTTTGAGTTTGTAGATGGGATCCCCTTTTTTGACACGCGCCCCTTCCTGCACATAAATCTTTTCGACAATACCCCCTTCCAGATGCTGCAATACTTTCATCTGAGAAGAAGGAATCACTTTACCGCTTCCGTGTACCAGCTCATCCACTTCACTCACACTTGCCCAGATCAGAAAAAGCGTCATGATCACAATGATAGGCCAGACCACCAGATGGTAGTTCCACTCCTTCTCTACCGGCAAATGCTCTTTCATGAAGCCCCTTTCGCGGAAGAGAGCATCTTGAGTACCTGCGCTTTCTCCCCGTCTGCAACGATTTTGCCCTCATTGACGACAATCACCCTGTCCACCAGCTCCAGTGCGGCGAAACGGTGGGTAATGACGATCAACGTCTTCTCTTTCAGCGTCGTGTCCAGATGCTGTACCAGCCGCTTCTCCAGTCCCACATCCAGTCCCGTTGTCGGTTCATCGAGTATCATGACCGGTGCATCACTCATCAGCGATCTCGCCAGTGCAACCAGATGGCGCTGTCCCACGGAGAGATTCATGCCCCGCTCCCCTACATTGAGCATATCTGCCGAACCACTCTTGCGTACCAGCTGACCCAGACCTGTCTGACGCAGTACTTCGGTCATTTTCGCTTTGGAGATCGGACCGGCGAGTTCGAGGTTTTGCTTCAGTGTTCCGCTGAAGAGATAGGGCTCCTGCGGCATCAGTGCAATATTTTGACGCAGTTCCACAGGATGGATTGTCGTAATATCGCTGCCGTCGAGAAAAATCTTCCCTTCATCAGGTGCTACCAGCCCGCACAGCAGTTTCTGGATGGTACTTTTCCCCGCACCCGTTTGCCCGATAATCCCCACCTTCTCACCCGGCTTGATCGTAAACGAAATATCCTGCACAGAAGGCACACTGCTTCCGGGATAGGTAAACGAGACATGCTCAAACCGAATCTCTCCCTCCGCTTTACCGATACCGAGCTCATGATATTTGTGACTCTCCACCGGCAGATGCCAGTACTTGTTGAGTGAATCGAGCGCCTCTTTGACTTGCTTGTATTTGACCAGAATATTGGAGAGGTTGATCACCGGCACCATCGCGCGGCTTGCCAGAATCGTTACCGCAATCAACCCACCGACATTCAGATTACCCGAATGAATGCTGTAAACACCCACAAAGACGGTCAGCAGCGACACACTCTGCAAAATCGCCGCCGAAACCGATGCGGTCATACCGCTGAAAAACTGGATCTTCTGCTGCACATGGTGGTAAAAATTGACCATCTTCCGCCAGGTATAGAGACGCGACGGCAGGGCGTTTGCCAGCTTGATCGCCTCCTGTCCCTGCAACTGTTCGACCAGATACCCCTGCTTGCTCTGTCCCTCTTCAAAACTCTTCTTGTGCCATGAAGCGATAGGATACTGCATGATAAAGTTGAATGTCAGCAGCACAAATGCCGCTGTCAAAGGTACCGCCGTCATCATCGGATCGATAATATAGATCACCGTTACCGCGATAAAAAAGAAGGGCAGATCGAGCAAACCGATCAGCCTGGTCGCAAAAAAGTCTTTGACGACATGCAGTTCTCTGAAAAGATTGGTTTTGGTACCGATGAGGTAAGTATCGTATTTTGCCTGCATCGTCAGTGTCTTTTTAAACAACTCCTCTTCGAAATAGTTCGAGAGCTTTCTGACTACCTTCTCCAGAATATGCAACCGCGCACTTTTCAGTAACACGTCAAACAACAGAATCACAGCCACACCTAAAGAGAGCACCAGCAGTGTATCGGTTGCGAAATTGGGGATAACCCGGTTATAGACACTCATCGTATAGAGCGGCAGCGCCAGCGCAAACAGGTTGATAAAGAGTGTCAGCACCCCCACTTCCACATACGCACGCCACTCTTTTTTGATCGGTTCGAAAAACCAGCTCTTATCGTTTTCATCGCCGATTTTCAGCGTGCCGCTGTTAAGACGTTTTTTGGTAAAGAAGAGAAAGGTATCGAACTTTCGGGCGATCTCTTTTGCCGGAATCCACTCCTCTTCATGAAGCAATCCCCGTCTGACTAGATACCCCTTTTCTCCCTGCTCCAGCAACACCAGCGCTTCGCCTTTGGTATTGACCGCGATACAAGGAAGCATATAGGGTTCAATATCTTTTAGCTTTCGCTTGTCGTGCTGAAACTCCAATGACAGCTCTTCGCAAATATGGCGAATATCGCTGAAGTAAAACTTTTCCAGAGGCGAGAGGGAGAGTTTTTCGATCGTCTCCAGAGAGACATCGCCGAAGTGATATGCCAGTACCGTGCGGAACGCTTCCAGTAAAGAGGCGTTGGCGGAAGCTTCCGTGTTATGCATTTTTACCCCGTGGTATCTCTATATAGTAACGCTCTTCCAGCGCACTGAACACCGCTTCAAAGACTTCATCCCACTTGCCCTGCTCTTGCTGGCGGAAGAGTCTGGCACTCGGATACCAGACAGTGCTGTCACCCTCTCTCTCCCAGCGCCAGTCCGCCTTTTTGGGCAGTAACACCCACACCTCTTTGCCCATAGCACCCGCCAGATGCGCTACGGAAGTATCGGAGGTGATGACCAGATCGAGCATTTTAATCACACTCGCCGTCTTTTGAAAATCGGTCAGCTCAGAGCTTAAGTCGGTAATCTTCCCTGTCAGATTCGCTTCATGAAGTCTTTGCACATCTTCACCCACCTGCAGTGCATAAAGCGCAATATCTTCATGATCGGTTAAAGGGGCAAATTGCTCGGGAGAGAAGGTCTTTTCGCTATACCCTTCACCGGTGACACTCGCACCCCATACAACACCGATATTGTATTTATAGGGATGCAATACCAACGTGACACCTTCCTGTTTCTCCACAGGGATATAGGCTTCATGAGGAACATCATCAAAGCCGGTACCCAGCAGATACGGAAGGCTCATCACCGCGTAGTGATAATCAAAATGACCCGCATCTTCGTCTCTTGAAACCACCTCATCAACAAAAGGGAGTGTCTCTAAAAGTGTTTTCAGTGCCGGACGACACTGTACTTTCAAACGCAACTGCGGATAACGCTGTTTCAACGGCTCTGCAAACCGGATAAACTGGAGAATATCCCCGTACCCCTGCTCGGAATAGAGCAAAAGCGTTTTTCCCTCTGTCGGCAGATCGGTTGCAAATTTCGGCTTTTCAAATATATACGCATACTCTTTCAGCAGCGATACCATCTCCTCTTTTTCAAAACGCCACTCATATTCGGCAAACCCTTTTTCATACTCTCCCAGCAACAGATAAGTTGTCGCCAGATCAAAGTGCGCATTGACAAAATGCGGATCGATCTCCAGCGCTTTGCGAAATGAATCGATCGCCTCTTCGTAACGCTCCAGATGTTTATAGGTAATCGCCAGATTGGCATGGTTGGAGGCACTCGAAGGATCGGACTCAAGTGCACGCACATGACACGCCAGTGCATCAAGATGACGATTCAGCTTATTATAGACATTTCCCAGATTGACATAAGCACCCGTCATCTCCGGTGCCAGTGCAATCGCCCTCTCCAGTCTCTTTCTCGCATCTTCATAACGTTTTGCTTTGTTGTAAAAAGCCCCCAGATTGGAAAGCGTCTGCGGATCTTCACCGCTGTATCGCAACGCCAGTTTCAAAATCGCAATACCGTCGCGATAGCGTCTCTGTCTGTAAAAAATAACGGCAATATTATTGTACACTTTGGTAAAAGCAGGATCGATTTTTAGCGCTTTTTGATAGAGAAACAGTGCATTTTGCAGATCGCCCGTCGCTTCATAGGTCAGGGCAAGATTGTTATAAACCGAAGCATTTTCAGGCTGTAATACCACCAGTTGCTGTCCGACATCGACCGCTTTGTCGTATTCTTTCATGTGACGGTAAAGATTGCTCAGATTATGGAGTGCCGGCAAATACTCCGGATCTTCCTCCAAAACCGCTTCATAGAGCTCTTTTGCGGATTGCAACTCCCCCTGCTGATGCAATTTTACGGCATCGGATAATGTTTCATGAAGATCGGCAATACGGGCTGACATACATGCTCCCTCGTGTAGTTTTTACAAAAGGAAGCACGTTATGTGCCAAAAGTGAAATAGTTTGAAATCGACTTGTTGATATTGCGATATCAACGCTTTTTTACGATAGAGGTGGCATAATAGCAGCTATTTCACCATAAAGGTTCACAATGGCACTCGAAAATCTCACATCACAAAGCTTCGAAGAAAAAGTCTCTTCAAACGATATCGTCATCCTCGACTTCTGGGCACCCTGGTGCGGACCGTGCAAACAATTCGGTCCGATATTCGAAAAGGTTTCAGAAGAGTATCCCGAAATTCTTTTCGGTAAAATCAATACCGAAGAGGAGAAAGATATCGCAATGTACTTCAATATTCAGTCAATTCCGACCGTCGCGATCATGAGAGAGGGAATCATCGTTTTCATGCAACCCGGAATGCTCCCGGAAGAGGGACTCCACGATCTGATCAAACAGGTCAAAGCGCTTGACATGGATCAGGTACGCGAAGAGGTCAAAAAACAGCAGGAAGCGCAACAGAAGGGGTGAAACCTTCTGTTGTACAAACCTGTATCAGACAATATCTATGACAAGATTAGTATCTGCATCAAGTGCGTAACTACTGTTATCTTCAATGGAAGAAGCACCGGCAGCGGTGGTATCATGCACTTGACCGTCAGATGTTGTAAATTGAATATCTTCCGCCTGAGCAGCAGTGAGTTTGAGCGTTAAATCACCGCTACTGTTACCTACCAACGATTCTATAAAATCTTTTGAGAAATTAAATTCTACGGTATCGTCGTTACTAAATCCTCCGCCATTGTTTAATTGTGTTAAATCCAATGTTTCGATTTGGTGTGCGTTTTGTGCACCGCTGAACGCATCACCGTCATTGGTCACCGCAGCGGTTCCGGTCAATGTTACGGTATCGTTCCCCGCATCGGCATTCAGAGTCGTTACATTGGTAAAATCGAGTGTAAATGTATCCGCATCCGTACCGCCGTTAACCGTTGTAAATCCCGCTCCAATCGCTTCGGTTCCCAGTGTAACGCTGTTTGTATTGTCGGATAAATTCAGTGTTTCAATACTTGAGAGATTAGTAAACGCACTGTCATTGAGTGTCGCCGCGTCGGTGACCGTAATGGTGTCCGTTCCTGCCCCGCCGATGATGGTATCGGCACTTGTCAGATTTGCGGAAGCGACACTCACACTGTTTGTACCGTCTCCCAGATCAAGCCCAATACCGTCCAGACTATTATCCTGAAGCGCAATCACATCGTCACCGTTTGCAAACTGTATCGTTTCGACTTCACTGACATTGGCAAAATCTCCGCTTGTAAAGTCGGTTGCACTGGTAGTGATCGCCAGCGTATCCGTCCCTCCGTTTCCATCTATCGTAACAGTATTGTCCATATTTGCCGCATCGATGTTAAACGTATCATCTCCCGAACCGCCTGCGACATTCGCCACACTACCGTTTGCGATATTGACAGTCAGCGCACTACTGCTATTCGTACCATCAAAATCGACACCGAGATTGTCGATCGTCGTAGCACCGTTATCGATATCGGCAGTCACGGCGGAACTGATGTTAGAGAGATCGAGCTGCCCGTCTCCGGTTCCGGTAATATGGAGTGTTCCTCCCGAAATCGATTTGCCGTCCATCAATGCACCATCTAGTGCCAGTGTATTCCCGCTATCGATAGAAGTTGTTTCGATACCGTCGAAAGTCGTCAGTGTCATATCAGCTTTGACGTTGAGTGTATCGTTGCCTGCACCCCCTGTGATCGCGGTGATTGCCGTATCAACAGCGTTGATGGTCAAATCCTGCGAAGAGGCAGAGGCGTCGAGATTTACCTTGAGGTTATCCAGTGTCGCTGCCCCGCCGTCGATATCCGCCGTCAGTGCAGAAGAGACATTTGCCAGGTCTGCGGTACTGCTGCCGGTGATATTCAACGTTCCCGCACCATCAATCGTTTTGCCGCTAATTTTTGCCGCATCGGCTGTCATCGTACCGCTTGAGATCGTCAGTGTCGCACTACCGAGATCACCGGCAAAAGTATCTGTTCCCGACCAATCTGCAGTGATCGTACCGCCGAATCCACTCATATCGAGATCGGCTTGTGCATCAAGATTGGTAATATGAAGTGCTCCGTTGTTGGTTACACTTTTCCCGGCAAGTTGGGTCGCATCTATTGTTAGCGATACACTGTTATCGACAACAACCGTATCAACATTGGTCATATCGCCCGTATAACTATTGACATCACCGATAAATTCAAGCGTTGTATCGACTCCGGATGCAACGTTACTCAGATCGACGGAGGTAACATCGGTTTTGACAATTAGTGTTTTGGTGACGCCCGTAACAGCTCTGCCATCGACATCGGAATCAGAAATGGTCAATGTATCACCGATGATGTAAGCATCCACTTTGGCAAGATTACCGTTTTGGCTCAGATCGATCGCGACTGCGAGATCGAGGGTGATCGTTCCGGTTGCCGTAACACCGGAAAAATCGGTCGCAAGCGTTCCGTTGTCTACCTGGACGGTCAATTTACCCCCATCCGCTCCTGTTAGAACTTTTGTTCCGACTTGATCATCACTTAGCGTCAAAAGATTAGTATTCGTAATATCAAATTTATCTATAACGCTCGTATCTTTTGCGCTCAGATCAAGATCGGCATCAATCTCTGCCGTAATCGTGCCCGCAGATTTGGTGATCGTATCGATTTGGTATTCATCGACATTATCGACTTTGACAAGCATTTCCCCGTCACCTGATTTTATAATATTCTGTGCCTGCGTATCAAGCAGCGTCACCGTTTTTCCGGAAACAATCTCATAATCATCTACACTTCCAAGATCGGTTCGACCGCTCAAATCGATATTTTCCGCCATACTCAGTGTCAGCGTACCGTTAATGGAAATATTATTGAGTGCAATCAGATCGGCATCATTGATGGTCAGTGTCAAATCCCCGTCACCGGTAATGCCAATACCGTCCGCAATCGTATCCGCTACCTGCATAGTACCGCTTGCAATCGTCAGTGTATCGATATTTGTCAAATTTCCGGTGTAGGTTGCCGTTCCTTCCGACCACTCCGCGTTGAAAGTCGTCGGATTGACATTGGTGAAATCGGCATCGGTTTTGGCATCGAGATTCGTCACAGAGAGTGTCCCGTTTCCACCGACCGTTTTACCGCTGACTTTCACCGCGTCGGTCGTGAAAGTACCGCTGTCAATTGTCAGTGTCGCGTTACCGAGATCGCCGGTAAAAGTCACATCACCGTCGGAAGTCGCCTGCACCGTACCACCATTGATAACGGAAAGATCGGCAGCAGGTGTTCCGTCCAGATTGGAAATGTCAACGGTACCGTTGTTGGTGATCGTCTGAGACGGCAAAATGGATGCATCCATCGTTACGGTTATACCGCTGTCGACAATGATCGTTCCAGTGTCACCAAAGTTTCCGCCAAAGGTACCGCTAGCGGTAAATTCAACCGTTTCATCACTTGCACCGACATTGATTTGGGTCAAATCATAATCGGAGTCACCGTTGACCGTCACCTTGATTTTACCCGCTCCGGTAACAGAACCGCCGCTTTGAAGCGTTGTCAGCACCGTATCGGAAACGGTCAGCTCTCCGGACGAAACATCAACACTTTGAAAACTCCCGAAATCTCCGCTGAAAGTACTGGTCGCGGTAAACTCTGCAATATTTGTTCCGGTAGTTTTGACATTGGAAAATGCAGATGAAGAGTCAGTATCAATTTGTACAGTCGTACTCCCCGCACCGGTTACTTCATGAGAACCAAGTACATCATCGGTCAATGTCAATCGTTTACCGCTGTAAACTTCGATCTGATCAACATTTGCGAAGTTACCGCCAAATGTCGTATCTCCTGCAATTTCAATTCTTGCCGTACCGGTAATGTCGTCGAGCGTGCTGTAGTCCTGTGTATTATCACTGTCTATCTGTACGGTAATATTTCCCGCTCCCGAAGCTGTACGATCTGCGAGTACTTCATCGGTTACCGTAACAGTTCCGCTGGTGATCTGAAGCTGCTGAATCGATCCGAAATTTCCGGATGTAAAGTCAATATCACTGTTAAACAGGGCGAGGTTATCCGGTCCTGTTGTCGCGACTTTACGTAAATCAGCATTGTCGGTTGTCACTTCTACCTCTGTACTACCGGAGCCGTTTACAACACTCAACGTCGAAAGTTGTGTATCTTTCAATG
>JALWRO010000279.1 GCA_027080605.1 Campylobacterales bacterium | reverse complement strand
ACCAGATTCCGCTCAATCTCGGCGCACTCTGGGATGTCGTCGTGGACAAACAGTTTTCCCATCTGAGCGAACCGCAGCACGTCCCCAAACTGCTGCCTCCGTTTGACCAGAATGAGTCTATCTTTAAAATCATCGACCGGGAAGATGCGATGATTCTCCAGCCGTACGAGAGTTTTGAACCGGTGGTACGGTTTATTCAGGATGCGGCAAAAGATCCCAAAGTACTCTCGATCCGTATGACACTCTACCGCGTCGGGAAAAACTCGCCGATCGTTCAGGCGCTGATCGATGCCGCCAACAACGGCAAACAGGTCACGGCAATGGTTGAACTCAAAGCGAGATTTGACGAAGAGAACAATCTTATCTGGGCAAAAGCGCTGGAAGATGCGGGCGCACATGTCATTTACGGTATCCCGGGCTTCAAAGTCCACGCCAAAATCGCACAGGTCATCCGAAAATCGAACGACAAACTCAAAATCTACCTCCATCTCTCTACCGGAAACTACAACGAATCGACCGCAAAGATCTATACCGATGTCAGTTACTTTACCTCAAGAGATGAATTTCGGGCAGATTCGATCACCTTTTTCCATATATTGACCGGTTTTTCCAAAAACAAAAAACTCAACAACCTCAAAATGTCTCCGATGCAGATGAAAGAGAGCCTGCTGGAGATGATCAAAACCGAGCGCTCCTTCAAAAGCAAAGGGCGTATCATCGCCAAAATGAATTCGCTGGTCGATTCCGATGTCATCAAAGCCCTTTACAAAGCGAGTATGGAAGGGGTGCAAATCGACCTGATTGTACGCGGTATCTGCTGCCTGCGTCCGGGAGTCGAGGGGATCAGTGAAAATATCCGCGTCATCTCCATTGTCGGAAAGTATCTGGAACACTCCAGAATTTTCTACTTCAAACACAGCAATCCGTCTGTCTATATTTCAAGCGCGGACTGGATGCCGCGAAATCTTGAAAAACGGTTTGAGCTGATGACACCGATCTATGAAGAGTCCCTTGCACTCAAGCTGCTCGATCTACTCAACCTCCAGCTCAACGACAATGTACTCGCCTGGGAACTACAGGCAGACCGAAACTATCAATTGCGTCAGGCACTGGAAGGAAGCAAGGCGATCAATTCACAACTATTTCTGGAAAACTATGTCAACAGACTCTATAAAGCGACCAAAAAAAGTACCGCAACCAATACTGCACCAAAAAAGAAGAAGATTTTCAAATGATATACCCCTATAAAAACATTACACCGGTTACAGGCAAAAACTGTTTCATCGCACAAAGTGCGGATGTTATCGGAGAAGTAACAATGGGAGACGACTGTTCCGTCTGGTTCGGCTGTGTCGTACGCGGCGATGTACACTATATCCGTATCGGAGACCGTGTCAATATTCAGGATCTCTCCATGATTCACGTCACCCACTGGAAAAATCCGGACAAAAGTGACGGCAATCCGACTATTATAGAGGATGATGTTACCATTGGACACAAGGTCATGCTACACGGTTGCACCATCAAAAAAGCGTGTTTGATCGGTATGAGTGCAACCATTCTTGACGGTGCCGTGATCAGCGAAGAGTCGATTGTCGGTGCGGGATCACTGGTGACAAAAAACAAAGTATTCCCCCCACGAAGCCTTATTATGGGCTCTCCGGCAAAAGTAGTCAGAGAACTTCATGAAGAAGAAGTGGCGGAACTCTATCGCTCTGCACGGCGGTACGTCGTCTTTAAAAACGAATACTTATAAATATTACTTATCCTTATTATAAGATATAACTTTGATAAATATAAAAAAGTCGTTGCAATAATAAATTCTTAAAGTAACTTATCCTATAATCATTAGATGAATTTATATTAACAAAGGAGAGCATATGGCAAAAGTCGTAGTTATGGGTGCTGGTGTTTCCGGGCATACAGCTGTAACATTCTTAAAGAAATGGCTTGGAAACGAGCACGAGGTCATTGTAGTGACACCAAACAGCAAATGGAACTGGATTCCTTCCAATATTTGGGTAGGTGTCGGTCAAATGACAAAAAAAGATGTCACTTTCGACCTTGCACCGGTCTATCAAAAAGCCGGTATCGATTACAGACAGGCAAAAGCTGTCTCTATCCATCCTGAAGGCGGAAAAGATTCTGATCAACCATATATTACTATCGAATATACTGATCCGTCCAAAGAGGGAACGACAGAAGAAGTTGCATATGACTACCTGATCAATGCGACCGGTCCGAAACTCAACTTCGGTGCGACTGAGGGTCTTGGACCTGACGGCGGACACACTGTTTCCGTCTGTACTGCAGATCACGCAACACACGCAAACGAAGAGCTCAGAAAACTGATGGATCGTATGAGAAAAGGCGAACATGTCAAAATTCTCGTCGGTACAGGACACGGTATGTGTACTTGTCAGGGTGCCGCATTTGAGTATATTTTCAACATTGAACATGAGCTCAGACAAGCCGGTCTCAGAGACAAAGCGACTATCACATGGATTTCAAACGAATCTTTCCTCGGTGACTTCGGTATCGGAGGTCTGCACATTAAAAGAGGTGGTTATGCCGCTTCAAGTAAACTTTTTGCAGAATCACTTTTTGCAGAAAGAGATGTAGCCTGGATTATCGGTGCACATGTCAATAAAGTCGAAGAAGGCAAAGCACACTATGAGCTGCTTGACGGTGATACAGGTGTAGAAGAGTTCGATTTTTCCATGCTTATTCCTCCGTTTGCAGGTGTAGGGCTGAAAGCATATGCAAAAGACGGTTCAGATATGACCGATACGCTTTTTGCACCAAATGGATTGATGAAGGTCGATGCCGACTATACACCGAAACCTTATGAAGAGTGGAAAGCAGCTGACTGGCCACGTACTTACCAGAACCCGACATACAAAAACATCTTTGCGACAGGTATTGCATTTGCACCGCCACATCTGATTTCCAAACCTATGAAATCACCAAACGGCACGCCAATCAACCCGACACCGCCAAGAACAGGTATGCCTTCAGGTATTATCGGTAAAACAGTTGCACAAAGTATTGTAGATATGATCCAGGGATCAGCAGAGCCTACACACCACGCTTCAATGGCGGAAATGGGTGCAGCATGTGTTGCGTCTACCGGTAAAGGTCTCTTCAACGGTACTGCTGCGGCGCTGACAGTCTATCCTGTTGTTCCCGATTTTGAAAAATATCCCGGACTCGGACGTGATCTTGACTACACATTCGGTGAAATTGGTCTTGCAGGACACTGGATCAAACATATTCTGCACCATATGTTCCTCTGGAAAGCACAACTTAAACCGGGCTGGGCTTTAATTCCAGAATAAAAATAGTATATACAGGGGAGTAACTCCTGTATATTTACACATAAATCAAATAATATAAAAATAAAGGAGATATTTAAAATGGCAGAAAATAAACATACAGAACATGTACACCATATCGATCCCTATTCACCGGAGTTCGAAACAATGGTACCGACAGGTATGGTGAAATTTTTCAGAACTTGTGTCATCTGGCAATTCATCAGATTTATCATTATCAACATCAAGATGCTGGTAGTAGTTCAGAAAAGTCACCACTAAACAGATATCCGGAGTGCAACAGCGCCTCCGGTTCTATTTCCCCGCTTTACTATTCTCTTTTACCCTCTTCTTTTTTTTCGTTCCCGCTCTCGGCGCATGTTTTGAAAAAGCAATCAAATCTTCTGTTGTTTTTACATACTCAGGAATGTTCTGGAAGCAGGCATCTAGTACTTTTGCCGCACTGAGCGCATCGGCATATGCCCGATGATGTTCACCCGTATGAATGTCGAGAAAATCACGCAAATGTGCCAATCCATGTTTTTCAGTATCGATCGTTTTGCGTGCCAGATCGACTGTACAGAGTTTACGGTTCAGCAACTCTTCCAGACCCACTGTTTTCAACGAAGTCGAGATGAAGTTAAAATCGAACTTGACATTATGTGCAACAAAAACATCGTCACCCAAAAAGAGTTTGAAATCGTGCAGTACTTTTTTCAGAGAAGGGGCATTGGCAAGATCACTCTGTTCAATATTGGTCAAACGGACAATCGCCTGAGGAATATAGTCGGCATAAACATACGATTCAAACCGGTCAGTAATCTCACCGTGTTTGTATTTAATGGCACCCAGCTCGATAATCTGATTTTTTACGGGACTGTTACCGTTGGTTTCGATATCGACAATGCAGTAAGTCTCATCTTTGTACGAGTTTTGCTGCGTACGTAAATAGACTTTGTCATCATCTTCACATACCGGCAACCCGTAAAAGTTCAGGGTGTCAATATCGAGATCGAGATCGAAGTTTTTTTTGAGACGATTGATACAACCGTAAAATTCATCTCTGGGAACAGCACCAAGCTGAAGTTTGTTTACAAGATTGTCAAATTTTTCCATTTTTCACAGCTTTAATAAAATTTTGCATCTTCATTTTATCTTTTTTTCCTTTTTTCTTCTCTACACCACTGCTTAAATCTAAGGCAAAAAAGGGCAAATGAAGTATTTCATGAACATTTTCACTGTTCAAACCACCCGCCAGGATAATTTTGGAACAATCCACACCTTCAAACCATGATGGATCAACCCGCTTTCCCTCTCCACCATAACTCTCGACAAACGCATCGACAATACGGTACTCTTTTTTATGAAGATGCAAATCTTCAGGTTTCCGGGCACGTACCACTTTTAAATGTTTTACATCCAGTGCATCATAAAAAGCATCCGATGCTTCAAAATGAATTTGCGCAATACCCATCCTCGCTTCCTTGCATATTTCATTCACCTCTTCGGCAGAGACATTGACAAACAACCCTACCCTCTCGACAAAAGGTGGTAATACATCGGCAATTTCACGTGCTCTTTGGGGTGTAATATAACGCGGAGATTTCTCATAGAAGACAAACCCGAGTGCATCTGCACCTGCTTCTACGGCACCGAGCGCATCTTCCAAATTGGTAATACCGCAGATCTTGACGCGTATCATCAGATTTGCAGACTTTTGATCGCTTTGGCGTAATCGTCGCTGCCGTAGACATAACTTCCCGCCACCACCACATCAACACCGGCATTTTTAAGTGCATGAATATTTTTATCGTTGACACCGCCGTCTACCTCTATTAATGCAGAGGCATTTTTGCGCAATATCAAATCTTTCAGTCTTGCCGCTTTTTCTACCACGGAAGGAATAAACTTCTGCCCGCCGAAGCCGGGATTGACACTCATCAAAAGTACCATATCCAGATCGTTGATGATATACTCCAGCTCTTCAGGTCGGCTATGAGGATTGAGAACAATCGAAGGAGAGATTCCCAACCCTCTGATCTTTTGAATCAAACGGTGCGGATGCTTCTCTTCTTCGAGATGAAAAGAGATATATTTAGGTTTCAAAGGGGCGAAGAGATCGACAAAGAAGGTATTGTTCTCCACCATCAAGTGTACGTCCAGCGGTTTCGTCGCTGCTTTGGCAACACTCTTGACCACCACCGGTCCGATGGTAAGATTCGGCACAAAATGCCCATCCATCACATCGACATGAACGAGATCACACCCCCCTTCACAAATCGCTTCAACCTCTTGCGCCAATTTGCCGAAATCGGCAGAGAGGATACTCGGTGCTACTAACATAATCAACCTTTTGATAATTTGCACCAATTTTACTGAAAAAAGGTTAAGAGTTCTTTCAGTATACACGCTTCATGAAGAAAAGGGCACTTCCTCTGTAAAAAGCACACGATCTATACATTTATCACAGCAAATATTACGCTACTGCCAACATATGCGTCACTTTCCTGCGGATACTCTCAAAAAGTCCGTAGTGACGGTTATTTTGTGTCGTCAGAAGGTTATAACGCAGCATCTGCGTGCTCCAGATGTGAAAGTGTGTCGCTTCGCGGGGGTCTATTCTATACCCTGCGGCGATGATGGCATCGAGGTTGTAAAAGTTTCCGCTGACGTAATTTCCTTCGTAGTTTTCAATCTCTATCGACTGGTTAACGACATCTTCGTCGAGTTCACCGCTTGCAAAGAGCGCTTTGAGGACAATATGGACACGTCGTACGTCACAGCCGAAGAGTTTGCTCATTTGCAGCTGTGTCAGCCAGAAACTTTCACTGCTCATGATGACTTTGATTTCACTGTTGCTAAACGGACTTTGGTAAGAGAGACTTTTGATCGCTTTCATGCTAACTCCTTGTTTTTGTTAGCATGATTATATAACATTTTGAAAGAACTAAAAGAAAATATTTCAAAATGAAATATTTTCTTTTTACATATTCCCCAGATTCATAGAGAAGATCGGCAGCAGCATGGCAATGACAATCACACCGATCGTCACACCGACAAAAAGAATCAAAATCGGCTCCAGCAACGCCAGGAAAAGATCGATTTTGGAGCGGTTCTCTTCAAAGTAGAGATCGGCGAGGTTTTCCATTACCAGAGCTACTTCACTCGTCTCTTCCCCCAGTGCAATCGCCTGGATGAAGGATTTATCGACATGTTTGCCATATTTGGAGAGCGAAGAGGAGAACTTTTTACCCTCGACGACATCTTTGGTCGCCTTGACAAATTCATCGCGGATGACATCGTTATCCAGAATATTCGATGCCAGCTTCACTGCATGAACGAATGTCACACCCGATCGTGTCAAAACAGAGGTAATGTAGGAAAAGCGCGCCAGCTCAAACGTCTGAATAATCTTTCCAAAAAGCGGCAGGGAGAGCAAAAAACGGTGGTAATTATAGCGAAATTTCTCACTGGTATGTACCAGAAACTGAAACAGCGCCGTCAATATGACGATGGTCACCGCCATATAGAGCCAGTACGCCCCCAGAAAATCTCCTGCGGCAATCACCGCTTTGGTAATACCCGGCAACTCCTGTTTGAGCTGCTGAAACATCCCGGTAATCTTCGGCACCACCGTCGTCAGCATGAAAGCGACCATCATGACGGAGATCACGACGATGAACATCGGATAGACGAGTGCCTGTTTCACTTTACCGGCAACTTTGTCCTGCTCCTCGACAAAACGCGCCATCTCAAACAGCACTTCTGCCAGTGACCCGCTCTCTTCCGCCACTTTGATCGACTGTTTGTAAAATGCCGGCAGTTCGATAATCTCCTGTGCCTCCAGCGCGGCATAGTAACTCTTCCCCTCGTCCATACTGGTTTCGAGTGAACTGAGAAAATCGACCATCAGCGGATCGTTCTCATACTGCGACTTCGCCAGACGAATGACGTTGACAATAGGAATACCGCTTCGCAGATAGATAGCAAGATTGCGCGAAAGATTGGCAAGGTGTTTGGCAGAGAGCGGCTTTTTCCGCTTGAACTGAATCTTATCCCACAACGAAGCGCCGGATTCTTCGATACTCTGATAGATAATACCTCTGGCTTTGAGTTTGCGTTTCGCTTCTGCCAGATCATTGGCTTCTAGTCGCGCTTTGACCTTTTTGCCGTGCTTGTCGAAACCCTTATAGAGAAAAATCATGTTAGTCTTTGAGTCCTACACGGATTACTTCTTTAAGCGACGTCTCACCGGTAAGCAACAACTCCAGCAACTGTTCACCGATCAGTTTCATCCCCTTGTTGCGCATCGCTTCGCGGATTTCAAAATCGGTCATCTTGTTTTTGAGCATCATCTTCACTTCATCATCCATAATCAACAGCTCACCAACGGCACGACGCCCGGTAAAACCGGTAAAGTTACACTTCGGACATCCCACTGCTTCATAGACTCCGGAGTCATCAGCAATGTGAAACTCCTCTTTGATATCCGCCGGAAGGGATGCTCTCTTTTTACAGTCCGGGCACAGTTTACGCACCAGCCGCTGCGCCAGCACCCCCAGCAGGGAAGAGCTGATGAGAAAGTCATCGACACCCATATCGACCAGACGGGTAATCGCCGCGGCGGTATTGTTGGTGTGAAGCGTGGAGAGCATCAAGTGCCCTGTCAGCGCCGCCTGAATCGCGATCTCCGCCGTCTCTTTGTCTCTGATCTCACCTACCATCACAATATCCGGATCCTGACGCAAAATCGAGCGCAGTCCGGATGCAAAAGTCAAGCCGGTTTTGACATTAACCTGAATCTGGTTGATATTGTCCGCCTTGTACTCGACCGGATCTTCCACGGTAATAATATTTTTATCCGGTGTCGCCACGGTCTGCAAAAAGGTGTGCAGGGTTGTCGATTTACCGCTTCCCGTCGGTCCGGTCACAAGAATCATTCCGTGGGAGTGCTCCAGCAACTTTTCAAACTCGTTTTGCAGATTTTTGGTAAATCCCAGCTTCTCCAGTGTCGGAATGTCACTTGACTCCATCAAAATACGCATGACGACGCGCTCTCCGTAATATGTCGGCAGCACCGAAACCCTGATATCAAGATCTTTTCCGGCGATCTTGACCTGCGTACGCCCGTCCTGGGGAATACGTTTCTCGGAGATATCCAGATTGGAAATGACTTTAATACGGCTGATCACCAGTGCGATAATGTTTTTATCCAGATCAACATGCTTCACCAAAACACCGTCTATTCTGAAACGCACCATTCCCCGCTTTTCATGAGACTCAATATGAATATCCGACGCCCCTTTTTTGACTGCCTGATAAAAGAGCGAGTTGACAAATTTGATAATCGGCGCGGACTCTTCGCTGGTCAGAATATCGCTGCTGTTTTTGAGAAACTCTGTCAGCGAAATATCCTCTTCCAGCAACTCCGTTTCACTCTCTTCGTTGATCGTGGAGGAGAGTTCGCGGTCGGTTTTAATCTCCAGAAAACGGTGATAAAGACGATCATACGAATCCTGATCGACAAACGCCAGCGGCAGACTGAGATCGAGTTTGGAAAGCAGGTTGAACCCGTCACTCAGGTGATCGGGATGGAGAATGATATAAGGTCTGCCTTCGATTTTTGTGATCAAAAGCGAGTTTTTGACACACAGATCAGGATCGATCCCCTCTATCAGTTCCGGATAGAGGTCAAGGTTGGTAAACTCGTCGATATTATTCAATTTCATGAACGTTTCCTAATAGACTTCGTCAAGTGAAACAGGCTCTTTCGAGATCACATTGCCCTGGGCATCTTTTTTGACACGATACGCCTTTTGGTGTTCATCGATGATAATCTCTTCTGTCGGAGCGTTGCTGTACTCTTCAACAACAGCGCTGTTTTTCGGTGCTTCCACCACTTCATGAACCACCGTGCGTGGCTGTGACTCTTCCGCTTCCAGTTCCGGAGCGATCACTTCAGGATTAATTTCAATCGGTTTACCGCTTTTCAGCTTGTTATCAATCTGGTCAGCCAGATTTTTCTCTACCAAATCCAGTTTACCCAGCGCCTCTTTCAAATGCCCCAGATCTGCACTGCGCTTGACAATATACGGGGTAATCATAATTACCAGCGAAATTTTGTCTTTATCCTCTTTGGTGTGTTTGAACAGGTTCCCCAGAATCGGAATATCCCCCAGCAGAGGTATCTTCGTGACGGTTTTGTTGGTTTTATCTTTGATCAAACCGCCGATAATCACCGTTTCACCGTTTTTGACGATGGAGGTTGTCGAAACCTCTCTTTTGGTCGTTGTCGGTAATCCTACCTGCCCGCCAATTACATCTTCCAAAATTGTTTTGATATCGAGCGCGACTTTGTTGTCTTCGGAAATACGCGGTTTGACTTTCAGTGTCAGACCGATATCTTCACGCGAATAGTTCTGGCGTGTCAGAGAAGTCGCATCTGAACCGGTTGTCGCCTGCGTCAGGATAGACTCCGTACGTCCCACATAGAGCGAAGACTCTTTGTTATTGATACACAGTACCGCAGGCTCAGAGAGAATATTTGCCACGCCGTTTTTATCAAAGAGTGAAATCGTCGTACCCAGTGCCAGCGCTCTGGTCACTTTGGGAATGTCGAAATTGTTCCCCAGCAGACTGGCGACACGTCCGATCGCATCTGAACCGTCAACACTGCCTATGAGACCGCTGAATCCGTAAAGCCCCGAACTGTTGGCGATACCGCCCAGCAGACTGTATTTGACACCGAGCTGTTCCGCCTTATTTTTGCTTATTTCAACAATTCTCGCCTGTACATACACCTGCTGTCTCTCGACATCCAGCTCTTCGATGACACTCTTGATTTCACGAATTTCACGGTCGGTAGCGTAAACGACTACGGCGTTCAGTTCTGTATCGACCGTAACCGTCGGTTTGTTTTTGCCGCTAACACCAGGCAAAGGTTCATTGTGTGTCACCAGTGTCGGCTGTACACCTCTTTTCGGAATATTTTTACCGGTTCTGACTGGGTTGGGCTGTGTTTTTGCAAAAGTAGTCTGACTGCCCTGCTGTCTGGTGGAACGTGCAAAACTTTTGTCGGAGAGCAGCTTCTCCAGTGTTTTGACGATTTCGGCAGCATCGGCATTTTTCACGTAAATGATCTCCATATGTTTGTCGACTGTTTCATTCGACTTGTCCATACGGCGAATTTTGGGAATCAATCTGCGCACATTCTTCGCCGCGCCGATCAAAACAATCGCATTGCTGGCATCATCAGCAAAGACACTCACTTTTTGCGTCTGTATCTTGTTGTCAAACATGGCACTGGCAAGCTTCTGCACTTTGGGGAGTACGGTTTTGGCATCGGCATTGTGCAACATGACAAACTGGGCGTTTGGCTTGACGGTACCGTTATCCAGTTTTCGGATCAGATTTTTGATGGTCTGAATATTGTCCGGGTAATCTGTCACAACGACAGAGTTACTTTCGTAGGAGAGGGTAATTTTACCGTATTTGCTCAGCAGAAAATTGACTTGTCGCAGAATCGTCCGGACATTGAGATTTTCAACGGGGATCACGACAGTCTGCACTTCGGGAATCTCCGCCTGTCCATATTGCGGCGGTGCGGATTTCGGCGCATCGGCACTGCGGATGACCTGTAAAAACCCGTTTCCGGTGTCGTTGATCGTATACCCCTTGGTGGAAAGTACTTTGATTAAAAGATCGTAAATATTCTCTTTTGGTACCGGCTTGACCGATACAAAATCGACCGTACCCTGCACATTTTGCCCGATCAGAATATTTTTTCCGGTAATATGCGCCACCATGTTGATAAAATCGACAATTTTCAGGTTTTTGAAGTTGATCTTCACTGTATCGCTATCGGCACGCTTCGGTGTACCTGCCGCTATTGTCCCGTTCCAGCAAAGTGTGGCAAGTGCAATGCTTATGACTATTTTTCTCATCATCTCCCCTAGTTAATGTTAAATTCCAGCTCTACTTCGTTACCGCCGCGCAGTACCGTCAGAGAGAGTCCGTCAAGATTTTTGATATCGTTATAGTAACGCATGACATCCGAAAGCGACCGGATTTCACTTCCGTCGATCGCTTTGATGATATCACCGCTTTTCAGACCAGACTGATCGAAAAAGGATCCCTTTTTGACATAGTTAACGCGAAATCCGTCGATCTGTCCGTTTCGGCGAATCTCCTGAATACGGATATTACGCCATATTTTATTCGGATTACGGATATAGGAATCGATCTCGTCACGCGTAACCGTCACCGGTGCAAAAGAATCCTCGCTGTTTCCGCCGGCAGTTGATGCATTCCCGCCTGAAACAAAATTTCCGGCACGACCTGATGAATGTTTTTTCCCGTCATCCTCTTCAATTACCAGATCGTAGTTTTTTCCGTTTTTCTCGAAAATAGCGCGACCGTCATAAATTGCTTTCAGCACATATCCCACGTAACGATCCCCTTTATAGAGGAAGGTTGTCCCCAACTGATCTTCCACGACAATAAAACTCTGATCACCGTCGAGGTAAGTTCCCTTGAGCTTGATATCTTTGATACGATTCGTCGCTTCGATCTGCTGTACGACAGGTTTTTTCGTCAATGTCGACAGTACCTTGTATCCCAGATCCATACTGTAGTGGTAGGATAGCGACTCTCTTTTCGGTTTGACGACATCATCTTTTTGCAAGAAGAGGAACGTCACCACGGCATACGCTATCTTGACAATCGCAAACGGCAACAGCACATAGATAATGAATACCCTGAGCATTTTAGCGGATGATTGATTCATGAACATACCCCTCATCCCGTTTTTTGAACAGTTCCCTGAACATTGAAGAAGATTTGAACGCTTTGGTCGGTTCACAGATCAGTTTCAGTTTCCCCTCCTTCAGTTTCAGACTTCCCTCTATCTTGCCGAAGTTGCCGTTTGCCGATATTTTTGCCTCCAGCGGTGCAATCACCGAGTGGGTTACGGTGATCTGCGCTGCATTGAAATCGAACATTTTGCGCACATCTTTTCCCGCACGCACATTTTCGGCACTGATACGGTTGAAAAAGAGCCACGGCAACACCTCTACCTGCTCCGCCTGCGCCGACTCGATACCGTCATAAAGCAGTTTGAGATTTTCTATTTTCAGATCGAACCAGCGATCTTTGACACGCTCCTGCGTCAAGATAACATGCTGCGGTGCCAGAAACGATTTGAGCGTATAGTAAAGCTCTGTTTTGGGCATCAGAAAAACCAGCGCCAGATAAAATGAGAAGAGTATCAGCAAAAACTTTTTCATTTGGCAATCTCCAGACGCACTTTTGCATGCAGGTCATCGATACGGTTGACTGTCAATCGCTTGATTTTCAAACTCGAATTTTCGATTTTACGCAGCAACGCGTTGAGTTTCTGTGCATTTAACTGGTCAAACTCCAGAATCTTCTCTTTGGATTTATCAAGCTCTTTAGAGGGTTTGGCAATCCGTTTCAATGTTTCCAGCAAACGCCGGTTCGCCCGTTTGTCCGCAAACCGTTTTTTTAACTGTCCGATCTCTTTCGCCTCTTTTTCA
>JALWRO010000278.1 GCA_027080605.1 Campylobacterales bacterium | reverse complement strand
CTTCTACCATCACCGGACCGGTAGTACCTGCGTTGAAATTGACGTAACTTGCACCCGGCATAACGGTTGTTCCCGGATGCAGCTGTGCACCCATACGTACTTTGGAACTGTCCAGAATTCTGGTATTGTCCGCTGGAATGATATGCTGCAAAAAGCGTGGAAATTTATCGACGCTGCTGATTTCAGGATACATACCGTCCACTTTAAGTGCAATCTCGTTTTCGCGCAACCAATCCAACTCGATCGGCATATTACCGCTCCAGGCAACATTTTCCAAAATACCGAAAGCGCCGTTAAGATTAATACCTCTGAGCTCCGCCTTTCCGGTTGAAAGTGCATAGAGTTTCAAATAGACCGCTTCTACAGATTCCGGTGCTTCGTCGGCAAAAAGAAATACCACTTTGAAGGCGTGGGTGTCATCTACCACACTCGATACGAAAAGTTCGTTGATTGCGCTGATAACCTGTACATTTTTATGTGTGTCGCCTGTCGCTTCTGCCATAAACGGAGAAAAAAGCGCCATTGCATTTTGGATAAACTCTCTTGAAACCGGTGCGACAAATTCATTACCCTCTTTTGCAATCTCCACACCGCTGGCTTCCAGAGCCGCCATAAATACCGCTGCGGAGCCGTAGTTCTCTTTCCAGTTGATAGTCGGATAAGTCGCCTGCAGAATCTTTTCGCTGTTTTTCTGTCCGCGATCCACACGGGCAATACCGAAACCGATCGGTTCCCGGTAACTCTCACCGCTTTTGAACGTCTCCACAAACTTTACAAAATCATCTGCCGATGCAATCGAATCATATGCCATACTCTATCTCCTTCTGTTGTTGTTTCTGTTTTTACCGCCGCGATCGTCTCCGTCGCGTCTTCTTTTATTTCTGCCTCTGTTATTGTATCCGCGGTTGCGTTTTTTCGAGCCTCTCTTCTGCGCCTCTTCATGTTCGAAACGGTTGAAAAGTTTTTCCACTTCACCGGTCGTCATACCGATTTTATCAGAACCTTCAATATCGTTGGATTTGTACATGAGTGAAGCAAGTTTGAGTGCGATGTCTTCATCGACAAACTCTTTTTGCAACTCTTCGACAAAGGCTCTCGCCACATCAGAGATCTCCTGGGAAGCCACTTTCTCTTTGAGGGCGCCTTTTTGACGCATCTGTACATCTGCAATTGTCGGAATGACTTTGGACTCCAGCTGTGAACCGACATTTTTCTGAATCTTTTTGAGAGAGTTGAATTCGTGCGGCGTTACGATAGAGACAGCAACACCCTCTTTGCCCGCACGACCGGTTCTGCCGATTCTGTGCACATAACTCTCAGAGTCAAATGGAATATGGTAATTGAAGACATGGGTGACATTGCTGACATCGAGTCCTCTTGCCGCTACATCCGTCGCGATTAATATTTCGAGGGCGTCACGTTTAAACGCTTTAATGACCTCTTCTCTCTGACGCTGTTCCATATCGCCGTGTAATCCTTTTGCCATGTAGCCTTTGGAAGCGAGAAAGTTGCTGAGACGATCGACCTCTCTTTTGGTACGACAGAAGACAATCGCTTTTTCAGGGTCTTTGAAATCAAGCAGACGAATCAATGCATCGTCACGCTCCCCTTCTCTGACCACATAATAGTTCTGTTTGATTTTGTCGTTGGTAACGTTGCTTTTGGTGATGGTAACAAATTCCGGTCTGTAGAGGATCGTTTTGGAAAGTTCACGGATCGCAGGCGGCATCGTTGCTGAAAACATCAGTGTCTGGCGCGGTGCATCAAAGTAGGTAAAAATCTCTTTGATATCATCAAGAAATCCCATATCAAGCATCTCATCCGCTTCATCGAGTATCAGAAATTTTGGCGAAATATTAATCTGTCCGTTGGAGAGCAGATCGAGAAATCTTCCCGGAGTGGCAACAATAATGCCGGCATTGTTGATATGTTTGATCTGACGCTGGTACGAGCTGCCGCCGTAAACGGTTGCCGTATTGACACCGAGGTATTTACCGAATCGGTAGAGTTCATCGCTGACCTGCGTTGCAAGTTCTCTCGTCGGTACAATAACCACCGTTTCGACACTGCCGTCGAGTTCCATCATGTTAAGCACAGGCAGACCGAAAGCTGCTGTTTTTCCTGTTCCCGTATGTGCCTGACCGACCATATCTTTCCCCTCAAGGATAATCGGAATCGCTTCCTCCTGTACGGGACTCGGCTCTTTAAAGCCTGCATCGTCGATGGCGCGTTGTAATTCGGGTTTGAAATTAAATTCTTTAAATGTCATATATCTTCTTTTCTGTTTCATAGGCTGGTTCGGGCATAGCCCAAAACTTCATCTGTGCCACATCTCCTTTATCGAGTTGCGCGGTGACGCTTTTCTTATTCCCAAATAGCGTATAAAATAATTTTTATTTCCTCTAAAATACCTAAGTATCCCAGATCGTTTTTTTTGGAGAAAAGCACCGGGGAAAGAAGCTGTATCTTAGAAGTGCGGGATTATACCCAAATTTTTATAAATTAAGACATAAAATATCTGTTTAATGCCGAAAAGTGCTGCTGTTTAGCAAATCTTTCAGACTTTCATGAACATCTTTACCTTCGAGAATATGATAGACTTCATTGGCGATCGGCGTATAGATATGCTTTTTTTGGACAATCTTATAGACTGCTTCGGTCGTATAGACCCCTTCCGCCACCTCTCCCAGCTCTTCGAGAATCTGCTGCAGCGGTTTGCTTTCCGCCAGTCCCAGCCCGACGCGGTAGTTACGCGAAAGTACGCTCGTCGCCGTCAGGAAAAGATCTCCCGCACCGCTGAGCCCCAAAAAGGTATCTTTCTGCGCGCCGTAATACTCTCCAAAACGCGTCATCTCCACCAGTCCCCGTGCGATCAGCGATGCCCTGGCGTTGTTACCCAGTTTCAGACCGTCGCAAATACCGCTGGCGATAGCGATGATATTCTTGTAGGCACCGCTCACTTCCGCACCGATCGTATCATCGGAGATATAGCTTTTTATGAAGTCCGGAAAAAAGGAGGCATATTGCTCCGCAAGCGTTCGGTTTTCAGAGCTGACGACAATCGCCGTAGGCAGGGACTGCATCACTTCCGCCGCGAAAGAGGGACCGGAAATAAAAGCGAGATTTTCCCGGGGAATAAACTCTTCAAAGACTTCATTGAGAAACTTTCCCGTTGCGATTTCGATCCCTTTGGAAGCAACCAGAAATTTCTGCCCTTTGAAATCAAGTTTCTCCTCCAGCCAGGCGCGGGCATTTTGCGCGGAGATGGCAAAGACCAGATACTCCAGCTGCTGTATCTCTTCCATCGACACAAAGCTGGGCAACGCTT
>JALWRO010000277.1 GCA_027080605.1 Campylobacterales bacterium | reverse complement strand
CATCTACATGGGTGTTGCTGTCGCCTCCGCCACAGGCTGCGAGGAAAATAGTAATAAACAAGGAAAATATAAATGTATGAAATGTATTCAAAAAGTTACCCTGGCGCTTTTTATCTTCTTTTATGGTAACATTTTTTTGATAATATTAAATATTGATTTACTGTACTTAACATAAAGTTTTAGTATCTATGGTTGAGGATAAGTAAAATTTTATCCTCGTATATGAAACTCTAAAAAATCATCAATAACCTCAATAGCATCATATACCCTTGTAACAATTGGTTTCTCCGGATTTTTAGGGTTTACGGTGTCGATAAAAAACTGCATCTGGCGTTGTGTACGAAGTAGTTCACTGACAGGTATGTTTTTCCCCTCAAATTCTAAAAAACGTTCCAGCTCGGCGATGGGTGCACCGATACCTTTTAAAAGACCAAATTCAAGATTAGTCATATTTGCGTAATAGCGGTTCTGGGCATTGCCTCTTTTTTGATCTTCTATAATGGAAGGCTGACATTTTTTATATATGGAAGATAGTGTATGGCGTATATCATCTTCATCTTCTGTAAAAGTTGATTTGATGCAGAGCATATATGCCAGATTGATCGCGGGATAATAGTGAAAAGTATCGTTGTAACCAAATAAATATTCATAATGTTCTATGAGTACTTGAATGATCTCTTTCTTCTCTTCAAGACTTTTTGTACTGTTATGTAACATATCCCTTTTCATATTGGAAACTGCTTCGGTTTCAATATCTATTTTTTCAGTATCATCTTTTGTGGTGATGGTCGATAGAATGCGAAAAGCTTTGTGATACTCCCCTATCTCAGAACTGCCGTAAATATGTGCCTGGACTTTTTTGATTTCATTGCTGTTTTGCATATCGAGATCCAAAGCCTGAAATATATCTTCCAAAAGAAGCTGATAATAACGTTTATCGTAAAGGACAAATACAAGTTCATGAATAAATCGTTGCGTAAAATGTTTGGCTAAAGGATAATTTTTTCCGAGAAATTCCATAATTTCTGTTTTTTGCATAGTTTTGATTTTTTCCAAAACTGTTTTTTCATTTTCTGTCATATCGTTTTCCAATTGAAACTTTTTTCGTAATGTTGCAAAAATATCGATAATTTTTTCTGTATCGGTTGTTTTGTTTTTAACAAAAAGGGCTACTCCTTCGCAGATAGTCTGCTTGATTGCATGTTCGCCCTGATTCCACAGTGAAGGAGAAAAGTAGAAATTTTGCTCAAGTCTGTGTTTGACTTCACGGCGGCTTATGCGTTTTGTCTTGCCGTTTTTCCAGTGATTGAAGTTGCTTCTGTACCCTTTTTCATTCTCGCCTTTGCAGGGAATTTCAGCTACCAACCGTGGCAGATCATCGCCTGCAATGCTTAATGACTCTGCTTGCAGGTGTAAAAAATCTAAAAGTTGCTGTGCATATTTTTTTTGCTCTTTTCCGCAAATAATATTGTCCGCCAGTTTATCAAATGTAGTATAATCAAAGTCTTGCCGATGTTGAAAAATATCTATAATTTTCTGTTTTATTGCTTTTCGTTTTTGTATAGTTTCATCGCCGTAGGAGAGAGGGGCACAAATAAGTTCAAATAGTTCTTTATCGTTTGACCAGGGAAGCGGGTTTGTGTTTTTGTCTTTATGTACTGCTGCGTAGGCAGTGGTTAACTCTTCTATCAAAAACATCAAGACCTCGGAATTGGTCATTTTTTTCTCCTTTTTTATGCACATAGTCTGTCACACTTTACTTCAAATAAAATTTTACCATGTATTTTTGCATATTTGGCTATATCCGAGGTGCCTCCCATCTTGTCATTTTCTATGCCGTCACTCATAATGATCATTTCATCGGCTCTGTCTACTATTGTTCTCCCCACCTGTCTGTATTGAAAATCACGAAAAGTAGAATGTTTTGCAATAAGTTCCAAAGTATTCCCTGCATACATAGGTATAGTTTCTATGTTCCTTGCCAGTTTTAAATAGTGTATAAATTCTTTTTGGGATTTTTGGGAAAAATCCTGACAATACAACTCTTTTGGCATCGGTAAAATAACATCAAAAGCTATGCCGACTTCATTTGCCGCCCGGGTAACGACTCTGTCTGCACCGTCAGCCAATGGTGTGAGCAGAAGTAACTCTTTATCTTTGTGTTCTCTCAAAAGTTTAAGAAAATGTCCTTTGATAATAGTAAGATTTTCCTCTTCTTGTGAGGGGAGTAAGTCTCTGTGCCCTGTAACGCCTATTGTGTAATATTCTTTTTTCATATCAGACTCCATATACATATGCCGGCATCATTGTGCCGACACAGGTATGATTTAAAATTTGTAGTAGATTCCACCACCGTATAAAAATCCGCCAAAGTCATAATATTCAAAACTCATATGGGAGTATCCAAATTCGATAGTACTGTAAAGATTTGGGAAATCATGTCCCAGAAATTCTCTCCAGCTCCATTCTAAACCGACTCCTGCGCCAAACATAGGAACGGTTTCTGTTTTACTTTCACCTTTATATCCACCATCCCAACTCCAACTTCCAAGACCTTTATATTCATAAATTCCAACACCTCCTGCTGCATATGCGTAGGTATTATATTTTCGTTGTTTACTTAGATAATAGTTGACTTTTGCAGAATAGAGACTAAAAGTTCCCATAGGTGCTGCCACAATTTCAAATGTCATTTTGTTTGAATAGTCCATCTTTAAACTAACACCGTAAGCCGGCCAGGCGGCAAGAAAACCTATCTGATATTTACCGTTTTTCAGACTGTCACTGAGACTTCCTCCTCCCAGTCCGTCGAAAAAACCTCCTTCATCACTGTCACTGTTGTCCCTGTAACCGGATTGTGAGGTTGAAGACTGGGATGTACCGCCTCTGCTTACTCCAAGACTGCTTAAAAGTTCGTTGGTGACCCTGCCTGTAACTCTCAGTCCGTTATCCTTTTGGTACTGGCGAATAGCCCTTGCGGTACCGCGTCCCATCTCCCCGTCAACACCGACACTGTATCCGAGTTCACTCAACTGCTGCTGTACTTTATAGACGGTATTGCTATACCCCCACATCAGACTACTTGCCACACATAGTGAAAAAAATATTTTTTTCGTTGCTTTCATTTTGCTCTCCTTTTTTAAATTTGTAAAGAAATTTTAGTGGAATTAGATTGGATTTGTTGGATTTAAAATAAAAAATGACAAATCCAACAAATCCAATAAATTTTTCTTACAATATTATTTATATAAATGAAGGAGGCAAAAGATGCAACATAAAAAACTATACATTACCCTGGGACTATTCGCAGCGTTACTGGGAGGATGCGGT
>JALWRO010000276.1:1842-12892 GCA_027080605.1 Campylobacterales bacterium | reverse complement strand
TAACCGTACAAGCCGCCGCACTTCTCTCTGCCGAAGCATCCGCCAGCTCAAACGCCTGCTCACATTTCAGATCTTCCAGACCTTCTATTTCGAGAATTCTTCCGGCAAAAACATTCTTTTTACCCTGTTTCTCTACTGTCAGCAGACCCTCTTTGATCGCAAAGTACGGAATAGCGTTAACCAGATCCCTGAGAGTGATACCCGGCTGCATCTCCCCTTTGAACTTCACCAGCACCGATTCAGGCATGGTCAGAGGCATCATGCCCGTTACAGCGGCAAACGCTACTAAACCCGATCCCGCAGGGAAGGAGATACCGATAGGAAAACGTGTATGGGAGTCACCGCCCGTACCGACCGTATCCGGCAGTACCATTCTGTTCAGCCATGAGTGGATAACACCGTCGCCCGGTTTGAGAATCACACCTTTTCTGCTCGTCCAGAACGGCGGCAGTTCATGTTGCAGTTTGATATCCGCAGGTTTCGGATACGCCGCGGTGTGACAGAAAGTTTGCAGTACCAGATCCGCACCGAAACTGAGTGCCGCAAGCTCTTTGATCTCATCTCTTGTCATCGGTCCTGTCGTATCCTGAGAACCGACCGTCATGACAACCGGCTCACAGTAGGTACCCGGTTTGACACCTTCCATACCGCACGCTTTACCGACCATTTTCTGTGCCAGTGTAAAGCCTTTACCGTCATCTTCCGGCGCTTCAGGATGAATAAACTGTTCGCTCGGTCCCATACCCAGCGCTTCACGTGCTTTCGCAGTCAAACCTTTACCGATAATCAAAGGAATACGACCGCCCGCTCGCATCTCGTCCGGTAAGGTATTCGGCTTGAGTTCAAACTCACTGACCACTTTGCCGTCTTTGTAGATTTTTCCTTCAAAAGGCTTCACCGTAATCACATCGCCCATAGAGAGCTGTGAAACATCCGCTTCAATCGGCAGACAGCCGGAATCTTCTGCAGTGTTGAAGAAGATCGGTGCGATAATACCACCGATCACCACACCGCCGGTTCTTTTGTTCGGCACACCCGGAATATCATGTCCCAGATGCCACTGTACAGAGTTAATACCGGACTTTCTTGAACTACCTGTACCGACCACGTCACCTACATACGCCAGAGGATGTCCGAACTCCTCTTTAAGTCTTTTAATCGTGCCGATAGGATCATCCATTTTCGCTGTCAGCATAGAGTTGGCATGCAACGGAATATCCGATCTTGTAAACGCTTCGGAAGCCGGAGAGAGATCATCGGTATTGGTTTCGCCGGGAACCTGGAAAACAGTCAGTGTCATCTCTTCAGGCAACGGATCTTTAGAAGTGAACCACTCCGCGTTTGCCCATGATTCGATCACCTCTTTGGCATAGGCATTGCCCTCATCCATCAGATTCTTGACATCGTTGAACGCATCATATACCAAAATCGTATGTTTCAACTCATCGGCAGCCGCCTGCGCTACCTCTACATGCTCACTTTTCAACGCTTCGACCAGCGGTCCGACATTATAACCGCCCAGCATCATTCCCAGAATTTTAATCGCATCGACTTTATCGATCGCTTTACAGGTGGCATCGCCCGTGACAATCGCATTTAAAAATGCCGCTTTCACATACGCAGCATCATCCACACCCGGATTGATATGGTTTTTAAAGAGATCGAGAAGATACGCCTCTTCAGGAATAGGATCCTGTTTCAGCAATTCTACCAGTTCAGCTGTCTGCTCCGCTGTCAGTGGCAGTGGAGGAACACCCAGTTTCGCACGCTCTTCGGTGTGTGCTTTATACTCTTCGATTAAACCCATTAAAATCTCCTTAGAAAATATGTTTTTGATTATACACTAATGTCAATTTAAAACAATCTTAGTGTTACATATAGTTACATAGAATAGGTGCATGGTTACGATTTGTTACATGGCTCACAATAGATCCCTTTTCATGAAACGACATAGGATCAAACAAGAATCTCTCTCTGCCCTTTTGCGTTCGGCGCGGAAATCACCCCGGTCAACTCCAGCTGCTCGACAATACGCGCCGCCCGGTTATAGCCAATCTGCAAACGCCGCTGCAAATAAGAGATAGAGGTTTTCTTGTCGGAAAGCACAATACTCTTTGCATCTTCATAGAGTTCATCAAAATCATCCTCTTTGTTTTTGACATCGTTTGCACCGGTAATATGCAAAGAACCCGGCTCGTTGAGAAACGACTCGTCATAGACCACTTCACGCTGTGATTTCAAAAACTCAACAATCGTTTCAATCTCATTTTCGGTGATAAACGGTGCATGCAGCCGGATAAGCCCCGAAGTACCCGGAGGGGTAAAAAGCATATCACCGCGACCAAGAAGCGACTCGGCACCTGTAGAATCCAGGATAACCTTGGAGTCAATCTTCTGCCCCACTTTAAACGAAATACGACTCGGCAGGTTCGCTTTGATCAGACCCGTCACGACATCGACCGACGGTCTCTGCGTCGCAACGATCAGGTGAATACCGCTCGCCCGCGCCATCTGCGCCAGCCTTGCGATATAAAACTCCACATCCTTGCCGCTGGTCATCATGAGATCTGCTAGCTCGTCGATGATCACTACTATATATGGAAACGTATCGTACCCTTCCCTTCTCGCTTTTTCATTGTAATTTTCAATATTTTTGGTTTTGGTTTTGCTCATGAGCTTGTAACGCTTCTCCATCTCCACGACCATATTTGCCAGCGCAATAATCGCCTGCTTCGCCTGCGTAATCACCGGCGTCAGCAGATGGGGAATATCATTGTAAATCGAAAACTCCAGCATCTTCGGATCGATCATGAGCAGTTTCAGGTCATCCGGAGAGTTTCGGTAGAGCAAAGAGACCAACATGGCATTGATACCGACACTCTTACCGCTTCCCGTCGTACCGGCAATCAACAGGTGCGGCAGTTTGGTCAAATCGGTCACAAACGGATTTCCGACAATATCTTTACCAATAGCCATTGTCAATGCAGACTCCGCCTTTTGGAAAACCGGACTTTGCAAAATCTCTTTGAGATAAATCGTCTCGATATCTTTGTTCGGAATCTCAATACCCACCACATCTTTGCCCGGTACCGGCGCCTGGATACGGATGGTCTCCGCTTTCAGCGCCATCGCCAGGTCATCCTGCAGCGTCAAAATTTTGGAAACTTTGATATGCGCGTCTGGACGAAACTCAAACGTCGTAACGACAGGACCGGAATAAGTTGCCACCACATCACCGGTAATCTTGAACTGCGCCAGTTTCTCCATCAGATCGATAATCTTCTGATCGATCTCCGCTTCATTGACATGGTGTTTGCGTTTCGGCGCAGACTCCAGAAAATCAAGGTAAGGCAATTTGAAATTCTTAGGCTTATTCAACTTTTTGGAATTGCTTGTTTTGGCAAGGTACTTCTTATTCTCTTTGATTTCAGTGACCAGTTTCGTCTTCGGTTTTTGCGTCTTCTTCGCTTTGACGGGAGTACGTTTCGGGCTCTCCTTTTTTACCGGTGCAGCCGTTTTGGAAACCAGCGCTTCCAGCTCCTCTGTTTCCGCCTTCAAAGCCGCAAACGCATCGTTGACATGTGCCTTTTCAGAAACTGCATGCACCTCTTCACCAGACTCTTCATGACCGATAATCTCATCGATACTGTTATGAAACTCCAGCACTTCGTCTTCGACGGACTCCTCTTCATGAACTACCGGAGCAACAGTTTGCTTTTTCGGTTCGGCAGGCGCTGCAACAGGGGTATCCGGCACCGCAAAATCGATCGTCTCTTCCTCCGAACGCGAAAAAGTAAACACCGAACCGAGATACTCCCGAAAGCCGTGCACCTTTTCCATGAACTCATCTTTAATACGGCGAAAATAGTCTTTAATCCCGAAACTGAAGTCAAAATTGAAATTTTCGATCGTCACATTCGCCAGATAAGCGGACATCGTCAGCAACAACCCCATAATCACCACCCAGATACCGACGCTGCCGACATATTTTGTCAAAGCACTGTTGATCCGGGAGCCGATAATCCCCAGATAACTGCTCTCCACCACCTTCGCCTGAAACATCAGCATCGCCACAAAAAAGATAAACGCAGGCACCCAGATACGCGTACGCTCTAAACGCATATGCGGATCTTTATAGATAAAATAGGCGGGAATGATTAGCAGATAAGGGTAGATAAAAGCGATATAGCCGAAAAAAACACGGTTATAGAGCCCTATCACAGAACCCACCCTCCCCGATGCCTCCGGCATCAGCGTCGCAAAACCGATAAAAACAAAAATAAGGGCAGTCACAATAAAGAGTACAGTTCTTAAAATAATTTTACCTTGTATTCATTTTTTAGCAGATTATAGCAAAAAACTATTTTTATTTGGTTACAGCGAAAAAAGAGGTAAGAAACTTTTGTCGTTTATTATATAATATGGTATGCATATCAATCCATTTTTGACGATATCTCGGTAAAGGAGCGCACATGCAACCACTTAAACAGCTACTGGATTTCAAAAAAAGCTTTTTCACCATCAATCAGACTGAACTGACACCCTTCTCCAAACTTCTGATGACACTCTTCTTTTTCACAGCGCTGTGGCTGATCGCAGCAGGTGTCAACAGCAGCGTTCGACAGGCGACACCGCCGAACCAAAAGTATGGCTATCAGTGTCTCTATTTTGCGAATGCATCGCCATTGCAACTGACCGATTTTGCTAAACGCAAACTTCTCCATCCAAACATAAGTTTCGGCTCTGCCCCGGAGTGTCGCAAGCTGGAAAATGCCTATAACAAGATCGTCAACCATCCTCACATTCAATCGGAGATCTCCCAAATCGCTTCACTGAGACAAAAAAAGATCCGCATCGCTTCCCAGATCCGAAGACTGGACAAAGAGTACGCCGCCATGCTGCTCGAAAAGATCGGAAATCAGCCGAAAGAGAAGTCAATCCTCCACGCCCATGCGGATGACGTCCTCAAAAAACTCTCAGCTCTTCGTACACAGGAGAGTGAAATCAAACATCTCCTTGCACAAAAAAACGATGTCATGAACTACCCGGTTTTGCAAAACTTCGCACTGCTGCTGAACAAAACAGCCGATACCATCCAAAACAATTTCGCCAGAGAGGAGAAGTTTTACCGCCTTAAAATGAGTGCGCAGGTCTTCGGATTTGTCCTCCCCATCTGGCTCCTGTTCTATTTAATGTACAGGTTTTTAACCAAACGCAAGAAGTACATCTTCGCGCAACTCTCATTCTACGTCGCAGCCGCAGCGGCACTCTACGCACTGGTGGAACTGATACAACTCATCTATAGCATCATTCCAAAGGTATTTCTGGCAAAACTGATCGTCTTTTTCACCTCACACAATATGATTATTGTTTTAAATGTTTTGGGAATACTTCTCTTTCTGGTCATCTTTGGTATCATCATCCACAAAGTACAACAAAACCACGCCAAAAATCGCACCAGAAAAGATACCAAAGTCCTCAACGTCAAACGGGGATGCTGCTTCAACTGTGGCACGAAAAGAGGAGACAAAGACACTTACTGCGCCTTCTGCGGCGAAAATCTCAAAACAACCTGCTCCGCATGCGGTTATGAGATCTACCGTTATACACTCTTTTGCAACCGATGCGGGCAGAAACAGGAGATGGGATAATACCTATCTCCCTTACTTCATGTAATTCAACAACGTTAACGAGTTGATCTTAGTCACGGTAGAGAGTATCGCCTGATAACTCATAGAGATTTCATTGAGGTTCATATAGGCTTCGGCGATATCCACGTCTGTCAGACTGGATTTGAGTTCTTTGAGGCTGACTTCCATCGTCATAGCGCGATCTTCGGCGTGGGTGAGAGACTTTTCGACGGTGCCGACTTTGGCGAGTTGGGTATTAAAGTGGCTGTCGAACTGATCGAGTTGGTTGAGGGCGCTTTGCATTCCTATATTTCTCGGGTCTCCGTTGTCGGAAGAGAGGGAAGTTCTTCCCTGACGTACGGCATCGATCACATCGTCAAGCTGGGTAAAGAAGTCCATTTCCGCTTTTTGCGTGGTTACGGCATTGTTGGAATTGAAAGAGATCGTCGGCTGTGTTACAGAAAAATCTGCTGCATACAAATCATACATAGCAAAATCGATCTTACTCAAATCCTGTGATTTATCCTGTATCTCCATCTTGCCGCTCTGGTTGACAGTGACACCGACTTTTTCCCTTGCCTTCACGATGGCATTGTTAAAATCTGCCGCACTGTCTGTCGTAGCAGGCAGTTCATGAGAAGTCACCATCGAGACGATATCGTTCAACTGTCCCACGGTCATATCATCCGCTTTGGTCTGTGTTCCGTCAGCACTGTATATATTGTAAGTAGTGGTGGTATTTGCCGCATCTGTCACGCTAAATGTCGAGTCGTCATCAAGGTTGAGATTGACCCTGTACTTGTCACCGTTGATATCCGTCAGGTTCATGATAAATGCTTTCCCGTCTACAGTGCCGTTGGCAATTTCACTCAGTTTGGTGGTATTGTCCGCCAGTTTGCCGTCTGCCATCAAAGTGACATTTCCAGTCAGCACGGAGCCTTTTTTCGCAAAATAAGCGCTGTCATCGTTTCCGGCTTCGGCATAGGTGTAATCGCTTTTGATAAACGGAATGTCTTTGGAAGTACCGCTGCCGTCATCAAACGATCCCTGCAACTTCATCTCCAGCTGACTTTTACCGTTTTTGATATCTGTCACGACAATATTTCCGGCGTCGTTGAGTTCCACTTTGACACTCGTTGACGTGGCGGTATTGCCGTAAGCACTTCCTATTTTATCTAACAGGGTGCCAATCGTCTCTGAAGTGTTGATATCAAACTTCTCTTTAACCGCTGTACCGTCGTGTCCGGTGCCGGAGAGTTTGAATGTCACCGTACCGTCACCGCCGGTCAAATCTTTGAGTGTATCACTGCTTGTCAGTATGGCGCCGGTTTCACTGTTTTTGAGCGGAACATTGGTCGAAATCTCCTTATGCACACTCTCTTTGCTGCCGAGAAAGAGGGAAACACCGTCTATATTGTAAGGCGTACGCACCCCCTCACCTATAACCGCTTCGATCTTGTTACCGTTTCCCTGATAGTGTCCGTTTTCGTCGATCGGCTTGACGGAAGTGGCGGAGCCGGAAAAGAGATACTCCCCGCCAATCTGGGTATTGGCAAGGCGCATCATATGCGCTTTTTCCTCTTCGAGTTCCTGTGCGATCGCTTCTCTGTTGTCACTGTTGACGGCATCGTTCACCGCAGAGAGAACACGGTTTTTAAATGTTCTGAGAGAGTCGGTAAAGTCCTGCAGTGCGTCATCCGTAGCAGTGGTAAAATTTTTCGCCTTGCCGGCACGCTGCTGCACACTTTGCAAATCGTTGATCTGTGCATCCAGACGCAACGTATCATCGTAGATGCCCGGATTTTCGTGACTCTGCTGTATCTTTTTGCCGGCAGATATCTGTTCTGTCACACGTTTGAGTTGCTGATTGACCTTTTGCTGATCCGACTTGAAGTTGTTCATGAGATATTGGCTGGTGACACGCATCGTAAACTCCCTGTTTTCCTGCATTTAAGCAGCTTTCATGAGATAAATATCGGCTATCGGAGGCAAATGTGTAATTTTTTTGACAAAATGTTGTTTTTTTAAGAAAAAAAGTGTAACATTATCGCTGATTTCAAATTTTAAAGGAAGGTAAAAAATGAAAAAAGCTGATTTAATTCAAGCGATTTCCGACAAAACAGGTCTCTCCAAAAAAGACACGACAGCCACCATCGACGCGGCGTTAGAAGTAATCGAAGAGGCGTTGAAAGACGGCAAAACTGTCAGTTTTATCGGTTTCGGTACTTTTTCCACAGCTGACAGAGCAGCAAGAACAGCAAGAGTTCCGGGAACGGACAAAGTCGTTGAAGTACCTGCAACAAAAGCGGTTAAATTCAAAGTAGGTAAAAAACTGAAAGAAGCAGTAGCAGCTTCCAAATAATTCAGCATGGTTTGTGTATTTTTTCAGTAAAATACCAAACCTTTTTTATGGTACGCCTGGGTGGTGAAATTGGTAGACACGTCGGATTCAAAATCCGATGGCAGCGATGCCGTGCCGGTTCGAGTCCGGCCCTAGGTACCACTTCTTCTTTTTTATTTCTATCCCCTCTCCCAATGACATAAAGTGAAATGTTTTTTTCGGAACTGTTGCTTTAACTTATGACCGCACTCCCGCCAGAGATGGGATGATATTTATCAATATACTTATAAAACATTTGCTTCATAATACTTCTCAATCATATTCTTTATACGATCGATAGCTTTTCTGCTATACATTTATAAGTTCCTTACTTATACTTTCTTTAAAAGGAGATATACTATCCATATCAAAAATATCTACATTTCTTCCAAATTTTTTTTGTATGGAAGATCTAACTTCATTGATTATTTCAAAATATTCATAAACATTACTATTTTTAAAAGCATTTTTATTTTTTTTGATAGCTATATCTATATCGCTATAAATATTATCATCCTCTTTGGCAAAACTACCAAAAAGTCCAACTATCCTAATACCCTTTTGTAGAAATATAGGTTTTATCTCAGTAATATAATCTAAAATATCTTTTTTATCTAATCTATTTTTAAGCTGCATATCAGGATTATATCATAAAGAGATTTATGTACGACTAAGTATCTGTATCACTTCTCTTTCCTCTTTTGATACTCCCGTACATCCCTGTCGATCCTTTCGGCGATCCACTCCGGCTCCAGAATCCGGATATGCGGCATCCAGTACTTGACAATCGGGATGATCTCCATTTCATGTGTGATGGGCAGTGTGACAATCAGTGTGCCGTCTTCCTGATCGTTGATAATCTTTTGCGCTTTGGAGAGCGGTTTTCGTTTGAAATATTTGGCGATAGCAGAACCGATACGAAGCTTGACCGTCACAGGTTCTCTGTCCTTTTCAAACCAGATGGAGAGCGCATTTTCAAGCGCATCTTCCAACTTCGCATCGGTGGTAAACGCCGCATCGTGTATCTTAATCTCCGAGATATTTTTGAGGTAGTATTTTTTGAGCAGATCGTTTCTGGCATCGAGTGCAATGAGATACCAGAAGCCCTGATAGTTGACGATTTTCAGGGGTTTTAGATCGAGTTTTTTGATGTAACTTTCGATAAGATAGTTACAAGAGATCTGTTTTTTTGATTTGATCGCACTTTCAAGCTGCTGAATCTCATGAAGCCTGTCACTGATATCTTCAAGATCCAGTTTGGCGTAGATGGGGTTGTACTCCTCGTTTTTGAGTTTTGAAAGGAGTCGTTTGGCTCTTTTGGCGAAAAACCCGCTGCTGCCGTCGACAAGCCCCTCCAGAATGTCCAGCACCACCGCATCTTCGATTGAAGCAGACTTTTCGAGACGAAACCCTTTTTGCATCTTCCAACTTTTCCCCGCCTGATAGATCGGGAAGTGGATCAGCCGCTCGTTGAAATCTCTCTGAATCGTTCGCTCGCTGACATTGAACTCCTTTGCCAGCTCCGTCACCGAAAGCGCCTCCCCGTCGTTCATGCGAGAGAGTATGATCGTCAGGCGGGTGAGGATTTTGTCGTAGTCGTGTTTATAGGGCATGGGTCTGTCTTTCTATGTTTTATTTATCTCATCATACTTTTCACATTGGCAATGAATTTTTTTTCATATTGTGCAATATCACTCAGGGAGGTATTGTCATGAATACTTGATAAATCTATCCCATCTACAACAAATTTTGTCTGGCTATTTCCAAGCCAATGATCAGAATGAGATTTTGTTTTATCAAATTTGTCCATAGGATATAACAGGCCTCCCGCCTTCAAATCATATCCCTGATTTTGATAGTAGCTCATGTAGGTATTTATCTGAAAAAAGTCGTTTCTATCCACATCTCCCAAACCATATTGATCTTTACCTTGCATGGTCATTTTTTTGTATTTCGTGTCAAACACCAATACACTTTTATTTTTCATCATAACTATATCAGGAATGATTTTTCTGCTGTAAAAGAGTCCTTCATACAGTGGTATTTTATGAGAATCAACATACCAGTCACTGAACTCTTTTTGCAGCAGTTTGATAATATAGACCTCAAAAAGTTCAGCCACATTGATCAAAAATCCATAAGTTTTTTTCGAACCATCTTGTCTGGTCTCGAGATTATCTCCCTCGATCACCATTTTTGCATACTCCAATACCTTTTTATACTGTGCATATATCGGGTTTTGCAAGGCTTTGGATCTCATAGCCTTACTAATAGTCCCCTTTGACACATACCGGGTACTCTTATGCTGCTTGAGATGGGTTTTGATGTGCATAATGTTTTTGATGCTAAATTCATGGCTCTCTATAATTTTCAAAGCTTTATACAGAGTATCAATAATCTCCTGTATCTCCTGTTGGTCTCGACTTTGAGATGAGACTTTTCCTTTAAAGGGAATATCGTTTTTAATGAATCTATGAATATCGATTTTTCCTTTGGGTCTCATGTCATGACGATTCACACTCTTATATATTTTGGGGATACCAAGCAAAAAAGCCTTTTCAAGGTTTTGTACGAAGAGATAATAGATGATAAATTTCGAAATATCTAACTCTTTCGATTTTGCACCGGCCACATCAACATCATCAAAATAAACATTATTGGCCACGTTCAGCATTCTTTTCAAAAAGAGATCCTGGAATCTCGATCCGATCTCAATCGTCAGACCATCCCAGACAAACTGCCCTATGTAATTACCTGTCTGCGCATGATAGTCGCCGTTTATATCTTTTTTGAGAGAGATGATGAGATCATTATCACTGTAATCCTCTTTTTCTGCACCTTTCCTGAAAAACGAGAAAAATTGGTTATTGTCCGATTTGTTTCGGTAGTCCTTCAAAGTGATAAAGAGTTCTTTTCTTTTTTTGGTAGATTCGAAAAAATAGTTGTTTTTTCCAAAAGCAATCCCTTTCCCTCTCTGCTGCTGATCAACGTATGCAGAATTAAAATTGTCAACAGTTTTTATCATTGACTTTGTCATTGT
>JALWRO010000276.1:0-1832 GCA_027080605.1 Campylobacterales bacterium | reverse complement strand
ACTCTCTCACCAGAGGTTCCAGGTGATAATCCCACAAAAGAGCATATTTATTGTCATCATCGCTATAATGTGAAATTTTCAAAAAATAGGCATGCCCGATTTCATAAGATTTGCTGCCTAATAGTGCGGTAATGTATTGATTCAATTTATTTGCTCTGTCGATTAAATCTTCCGGTTTTTCTTTTATTTCAAATCGGAGTACATTTTCATCAAAACCCATCTCAATCCAGACAAATCTTCTTCTTAACGCTAAATCAAAGCTGTCGATACTTCTATCTACATTATTCATAGTCGCTAACACATACAGATTTTCTGGTACTCCAAATTTTCCCGGATAGTTTTCATATACAGATAATTTTCGTTTCTTTTCGTCATTCATATTCTCTATTAAGTAGCTGTTTTGGGTTGTTATAAACGTATCTGGATTGACAATTTGACCATTTTCAAATTTAATCCTGTATTCCAAAGCATTGAGAATTTCTCCAAATACTCCGGATAGGTTAGCTCGATTAATCTCGTCAATAACAAAATAAAAATCTTTCTTAGGCTCTTGCATAGCCTTTTTACAATATTCCTTAAAGATACCGTTTTGCAACTCCATATTCAAAGTACCATCACTGATACCGGAGGGTTTTATGCCATCAATAAAATCACTATAATCGAAATTTGGATGAAACTGCACAAAACAAACTCTCTCACGGTACTCTTCTTCACTTAACAGATCCTTGAGATATTTTTTTATGGAGTATGTTTTTCCAGTCCCCGGGGCTCCTGTTAGTACTATATTTTTCATATTTTTAAAGTTTTGAATTGCTTCTCCAATAACATTAGTACTATAAAAGAGATAGGCAGAGAGTATGGGAAACAACTGAACATCTTTACCTATAGTTTCGCTTATATTTTTTTCATCGTTTTTTATTGCTTCACATAATGGTAAATATTTATCAATAAAGTCTTTTTTCTTGGTGTATTGTTGTGGTTTATCTTTGGTAAAAAGCTCTACCGTATATTTATTAAGAGGAATAAAATAATCAGGCTTTAAATAAAAAAGTGCAGAAGTCACTTTCGCAACTCCATTTTTACAAAACTTTTCACACACTGCTTTAAGACTATCTTTTAAGTCTGGGTTATCATAGTCGATATCATCAGTCTCTAAAATATAATTCGATAGCTTCCATAGAGCTTCGTCTCTTTCTACTGACAAATCTTTCCTATTAAAACTGCCGAGGGCTGGGGTTTGTCTATAACAGGGAACACCAAAAAATTTATATTCATATTTATTTTCACTATCTAAAAGCTTATTGATTATCTCTGCCCTTTCTGATGCTTTTTCAACCGAATTAATAAATAGCAACATATTCATCGGGTCTAAGACGCCCTTTTTATAATAAGAAGCCATCTTTTCAATATTTTTGTTATCTTTTCCTTCCCATGTTGGTATTTGCTCACTCTGTGTTGGTAATTCTCTTTCACAACTATAATATTTGTCAGTGAGTGCTCTGAAAGCGTTACTCCACTGTTCAATATCATTGCCATAATAATCCCAGAGATTTTTTACCTTCTCTTCAAAGCCCGTACTATCAGTCTTTATATATTCAAACATTTTTTGCTCCAAAAGTTGTTCCCTTATCATCGAAAAAGAGACAAAGTAGCGACCACTAATTTTATTTATTAAGCATTATATAATTAAAGTGTTGAAATAAAATGTAATAGTCACAATATAATCTGACACAATTCAAGAAAATAAAGCTACAATTTCTCCTGGACAAGAAGTTCAGGAGAGACAATGAATCTGCATACACAAGAGAAAATTATCAAAAATAAGTTAGGTC
>JALWRO010000275.1 GCA_027080605.1 Campylobacterales bacterium | reverse complement strand
GTTATGTGTCAAAAAATAATCAAAAATAAAGAATTTTTTTAATATTATATTTTTAATTACTGTTTAGGTCTTGTGGTGAGGATCGTATTAAATTTTAAAGGTTATTTCGTTACGAATGAAAACAATCAACTTCTTGACCGGGAATTTTATACCTGAAAACTGTGCCGGAACCAACCGAATACTGGCACTGGTAAAGGAACTTGAAAAAAAATATAAAATCAACGTTATTTGTATTAGTGAAAAAGGTAAAACACCGGACGATTTTCAGTTTAGTGAAAATATTAAAGTATACTATATTCATCAGAAGATGTATGACGGAGAAAAGTTTTATACCCGTGCCATCAATGAGCTCTATTATGCCACCATGTTAGCCTCCAGATCGCGAAAATTTCCTTCTGATATTATCATTGCGACATCGCCTCAGATGTTTATCATACCGACAGTGGCATTTTTGCCCGGGAAAAAGGTGATTGATATCAGAGATCTTGTATGGGAGTATATCGATCCCAAGTCTCTCTATACTAAATTTGTGAAAGTCGTGATAACCCAGTTGATGAAAAGAACGATTCGTCGTTATGATTACGTTACTGTGACAAATAATCATGAACATGAGTGGGTACTTAAAAATATTCCCCGTGTAAAGTTGGAGAAAATTACCAACGGTATCGAAGAGAAAAATTTTGCAGAATTGAATATGCTGCGTCCGCAGGAAGTTACACCGTTCACATTGACATATATCGGCAATGTCGGTATTGCGCAATATATCAATGTACTCGTAGATTTGGCGAAGCGTATGCCTGATATTCAGATTAACATTATTGGTGAGGGTAGCAAGTACCAGGAGTTGAAACGTTATGCCCGAAGTAATCAAATTAACAATATTACATTTTATGGGAAAGTAAAGAGAGAGAATATTATAGAGTTTTATAAAAAAACTTCTGTGCTTTTTGCACAACTTGATGCAAAATTTCAGGCAGCAATGCCGTCGAAACTTTATGAATATGCTTCAACCGGATTGCCGATTATCTATGCCGGGCTTGGTGAAGCGAGAAATTTTGTCAAACAACTTGAAAATTGTACCACTATCAATCCTGATGATGTCAAAGCTTTGGAAGTTGCCGTTAAAAAATATAAAGAAGAACCGATAAAAATATCGGAGAAAAATAAACAGTTTGTCTATGAAAATTTTATCAGAGAGAAACAAAGTAAGAAAATGGTCGATATAGTTGATAAACTTTTGCGGGAGCTTTAAATGAAAATACTGGTAACCGGCGGAGCCGGCTATATCGGCAGTCATGTCGTCAAACAACTTGGTGAACAGACAGATCATGAAATCACAGTTTTGGATAATCTGGTAACAGGTTTTCAGGAATCGATATTGTACGGGGATTTTATTAAAGCCGATTTGAGTAATTTTAAGCAGATAGAAGAGATTATTAAAAAGGGAAATTATGATGCAGTTATCCATTTTGCAGCGAGTCTGGTAGTTCCCGAAAGTGTAGAAAATCCTCTCAAATATTATTTAAACAATACTGCCAATACTGCCAATCTTATCAAGCAATGCGTTACCTACGGTGTCAATAAGTTTATTTTTTCTTCTACTGCAGCAGTATACGGTGAACCGGCACCTGATTTGATTCCAGTTACCGAAGAGAGTCCCGTTGCACCGATCAATCCGTATGGCAGCAGTAAACTGATGAGTGAGACTGTGTTGAAAGATACTGCATTTGCATACAATGATTTTAATTATATTGCTTTACGTTATTTTAATGTGGCAGGTGCTAGTGTAGACGGGAAGATAGGTCAGTCGACCGAAAACGCTACGTTGTTGATTAAAGTTGCGGCAGAGACAGCTCTTGGCAAACGCGACAAGATGTTTATTTTCGGTGATGACTATCCAACAGAAGACGGTACTTGCATACGCGATTATATTCATGTAGAAGATTTGGCTTCAGCACACATCCGTGCACTTGAGCATCTGGAAGAGGGTAAAGAAGGTGGTGTTTTTAACTGTGGTTATGGACACGGGTTTAGTGTCAAAGAAGTGCTCGAAACGATGAAAAAGGTAAGCGGTGTCGATTTTCCTGTAGAAATTAAAGAGAGAAGGGCAGGAGATCCGGCTATTTTGATTTCCAATAACAGAAAAATTCGGGAAGTGATGCACTGGACACCGAAATATGATGATTTGGAACTTATATGCAAAACAGGACTGGAGTGGGAAAAGAAAATATGAAAAAAGTAATGCTGGTTTTCGGTACACGACCGGAAGCTATCAAAATGGCTCCTCTTGTCAAGGCGTTTGAAAGAAGTGGTGATTTTGAAACCGTTGTCTGTGTTACAGCACAGCACAGACAGATGCTCGACCAGGTGCTGGATCTTTTTGAAATTAAACCGGATTATGATTTGGATGTTATGAAACCTGGTCAGAATCTGTATGAAGTGACGAGTAATATATTGCTCGGTTTAAAAGATGTATTGGAAGAAGTTTCACCCGATATTGTACTTGTGCATGGAGATACGACAACAACACTTGCAACATCACTGGCTGCTTTTTATCAGAAGATTGCCGTGGGTCATGTAGAAGCGGGGTTACGGACGACAGATATTTACTCCCCATGGCCGGAAGAGGGTAACCGGCAAGTAACAGGAAGACTTGCTTCATACCATTTTGCGCCGACTGAAGAGAGTAAGTCTAATCTTTTAAAAGAAAATGTCGATCTGGAAAATGTAATTGTTACAGGCAATACCGTAATCGATGCGCTCGTAAGTGTCGTTTCAAAAATTGAATCTGATGATGCTTTGGAGCAGAAATTGCAGAGCGTGATTGCTCACAAAGGTTACCAGGTTGACAAATCGAAAAAATTGATTTTGGTAACCGGTCACAGACGGGAAAATTTTGGACAGGGGTTTTTAAATATTTGTGAAGCACTGAAAGAAGTTGCTTTGCAAAATCCGGATGCAGATATCGTTTATCCGGTGCATTTGAATCCTAATGTGCAAAAGCCGGTCAAAGAACTTCTCTCTGATGTAGAGAATGTATTTTTGATTGATCCTCTGGATTATGAACCGTTTGTATATCTGATGCATAACTCCTATTTTATACTGACCGACAGCGGCGGTATTCAGGAAGAGGCACCAAGCCTCGGCAAACCGGTTTTAGTGATGCGTGATACTACGGAACGCCCAGAAGCGGTAAAAGCCGGTACGGTCAGGCTGGTAGGGACAGATAAAGAGAAGATTATCGAAACATGTCAGATGCTCTTTGAAGATGAGAGCACCTATCATGAAATGTCGAGATCGCATAACCCTTACGGTGACGGTAAAGCCTGTGAGCGAATCGTGGATTTTTTAAAAGGAAAATAGATGAAAGTTGAAAAGATATGTGTAATGGGGTTGGGGTATATTGGATTACCTACTGCATCTTTGTTGGCAAACAGAGGTTATAAAGTACATGGTGTCGATATAGTACAAAAAACGGTTGATACGATTAATGCGGGTAAAATTCATATTGTAGAACCAGATCTTGATACATTTGTACAGTCTGCCGTTAATTCAGGTAATCTAAAGGCAGATATAAAACCTGCAGAAGCTGATATATATATTGTAGCAGTTCCAACCCCGTTTAAAGCCCATCACGTGCCAAATGTAGACTATATTATCAGTGCAACCAAAAGTATCGCACCTTATGTGAAAGAAGGTAATATTGTGATTCTTGAGTCAACCTCACCTGTCGGTACGACAGATTTGATGGAAGAGACATTGCGTCAGGAAGGAGTAGATACTTCTAAAATTCATTTTGCACATTGTCCGGAGAGGGTTTTACCCGGTAAAATCATGCATGAGCTGGTACACAATGACAGAATTGTCGGCGGTACTACGAAAGAGGCCACGCAGGAGACTGCTGCTTTTTACAGAACATTTGTCAAAGGAGAAGTCCTCGAAACAGATGCCAGAACGGCAGAGATGGCGAAACTAACAGAGAACAGTTTCAGAGATGTCAATATCGCGTTTGCCAATGAGTTGTCTATGCTGAGTGAAAAGTTCGGTATAAATGTCTGGGAATTGATAGAACTTGCCAATCGCCATCCACGTGTCAATATTCTGCAGCCGGGATGCGGTGTCGGTGGACATTGTATTGCCGTCGATCCATGGTTTATCGTTGACGCCGCTAAAGGGGATGCAAAGTTGATCAAAACGGCACGTGAAGTCAATGACTATAAGTCTGAGTGGGTAGTGGAAAAAGTGAAAAATGCCGCATTGACTTTTGAAAAAGAGCATGGTAAACGAGCGAAAATTGCCTGTATGGGACTGGCATTCAAACCGGATATCGATGATTTACGAGAATCGCCTGCACTCTATATCGCAAAACGACTAATGGGTGAAGGACTGGAAATTCTTGCAGTTGAGCCAAATATCAAAAGCCATCCGGAATTTGAAGTCGTTGAATATAGAAAAGCGCTTGATGAAGCTGATATTATTGTATTCCTTGTAAGTCATAAAGAGTTCCAGGATATTGAAATAGATCAGGATAAGGTAGTGATGACATTTTGTAAACTGAATTTGAGAAAACAATTAGAACCTGTTTTGTAAGTTAACCTGGTTTCTAATTTGATTATGCAGAAGGAAAAGTTATGATTAATCTTCTAAAACAAATTGCACTGTTTTTACTCGTTTTTGCTCTGATTAATGATAACTTTGTAGTTGGTATTGCCGGGGGGAGTGCATTAAAAATAATTTTTGCGTTTTTTGTACTGATAAATGCAAAAGATATTTTGCAAAGCCTGATACAGCCTAAACATATTACAATGAAATTTTTTTATATTTTTTTCTTTACATTGACAATAGTAACATTTATTGATATTTTTTTAGGATATGTTTCTCTTATACAGGCTTTGTTTGTTTTAGTAGGTATATTTGTTATATTTGAGTACGTTACATATACTAATATATTTGATAAATTGCTCTATATAATATGGTTTAGTATGATTGTTTCTGCAGTCATTGCGGTGTTTAGTGATCCGATTACGCCATGGACATTTAGAAAGACGGGCGGAACAGGTGATCCCAATGAGTTCGCGACACAATTATTGGCGACAATAGCAATTACGATTTATTTATTTACAAAAAATAAAAATATTTTCTTTTTAGCTTCTTCTTTGGTCTTGTTCTTTTATACGTTATTATATGCAGGATCAAAATCTTCGCTCTTGACACTTGCTGTTTTGATACTTTTCATGCTTGTGACAAAATTCAGTGATTTATTGAAAAAAATATTTTCATTTAAAACACTTTTCTTATTAGTTATTGTTGGGATCGTATTATCTTTTATTGATATTGGTCAAATGAAAGCTATTAAAGGTATTGAACAAAGAGCGCAATCTTCAGGAACTGCGAAAACCAGGTTTGTATCATGGAATGCAGGTGTGAGGATGGCAGAGGATAATTTCATCACAGGTGTAGGTGTTGAACAGTATGAAAGAAATGTCAAAAGATATGCAACAGATTTTATTGCAAAAGGTTCATATGCACCACATAATTTCTTAATCAAAGTATTAGGAGAAGCAGGTTTCTTTCCTTTTGTTACGCTGTTGCTGTTTTTGTTTGTGCTATTTGTATCAGAATATCGAAATATTATAGAAAGTGAATACATTTGGATGTATATATCTGCATTATCAGTTGTTTTAATGGGGTTAACACTTTCTATATCGTATGAGAAATATTTTTGGCTTTTCTTAGGCTTGCTATCACATGTGAACTATCTGCTATTTCTGGAACGAAAAGAGGGAAATATCTATGAAGATCATGCATATCCTGCCTAGTTTATATACTGGCGGGGCTGAAAAGTTTTGTATAGATCTTTGTAACGAGCTTAGTAAAAATAATCAAAATGAAGTATATCTTTGTTCTTTGGAAAAATTGAATGAAAAACAGCAAATTATGTATGAAAAAATTACAGAGCAGGTGCATTTTTTCTCATTAAATAAAGAAGGAAAAAGTTTACAGGTTGTATTTGACATAAAAAATATGCTTGAAGAGATCAAACCTGATATTATACATACACATTTACGTGCACAACTCTTTTCTGCTCCAGCTATATTGAGTACCAAAATTCCAAACATCCACACTGTACATTCACTTGCTCAAAAAGAGACGACATTTAGTAAGCGAAAGATATATAAATTTTTATATAAGAATTTCAATTTTACCCCTGTTTCAATTAGTAATGAAGTGTTAAAGTCTGTACAGCGGGAGTATGGAGAAGAGTTTAATCTGTCTATTGACAACGGTGTTCAAAAACTGGAAGCGACCGATGCATTTGAAGAAACGAAAAAATGGGTAGAGTCATTAAAAGAGTCTAATGATACAAAAATATTTGTCAATATCGGTCGTGTTTATCCTGTAAAGAATCAGAAATTACTTATTCAAGCGTTTGAAAAATTGGTAGATGAAGGGGTGGATGCACATTTACTGATGATCGGTTCGCGTAAAATAGTGCCGGAGTATGCACGTGAGTGTGAGCAGCTTGTCCGATATAAAGACAAAGTACATTTTTTAGATGAAAAAAGCAATGTTGCTGATTATCTACTGTGTGCAGATGCTTTTTGTCTCTCGTCCAATTATGAAGGAATGCCGATGACCATTCTTGAGTCAATGTCCATCGGCTTACCTACTGTAGCAACACCGGTAGGAGGCATACCTGATATTATCCAGGACGGCATAAACGGTTTTATTGCCGATGATCTTTCTGTAGAAAGCTTTTATAAAGCAATGAAACGGTTTCTTTCAGTAGCTGATATAGATAAATCAAACATCATAGAGACATTTGATAAAAAATATTCAATTTCCATGACAACAGATAGATATTATCAGTTATATCAAGATATTTTACAACACCATAAATGACTAAACAACAGTTATTGCTTTACTGGCACACTTTACGTTATATGAAGTTTATACAGATAAAGTATAGAATTTTTTATGCGGTACGTGCAAAATACAGGAAAAAAATAAAATTCACATATATCTTTTATAAACCTGCTAAAAGCAGACAATTGATTTTTGCACCAGGTATTGAGGTATTGGACTCTTTTTCAAAGAATGAGGGGAAAAAACGTTTTTGTTTTTTAAATCTATCTCATATTTTTGACAAAGAAATTGACTGGAACTATGCGGCACTTGGAAAACTTTGGACTTACAATTTAAACTATTTTGAATATTTACTACAACAGAATATGAGCAAGGAAGAGGGTGTTATTTTAATTAACGATTTTATCAAAAATATTGAGCGAATCAGAGATGGTTTAGAACCCTTTCCTATCGCTTTACGTGGGATTAACTGGATCAAGTTTTTATCACAGCATGGTGTCAGAAATAACAATATCAACGACTCTCTCTATGCCCAGTATTATATTTTAATGGACAATCTTGAATATCACTTGTTGGGAAATCATCTATTAGAAAATGGCTTTTCCTTACTTTTCGGTGCGTATTATTTCCAGGATCAAAAGCTTTTTGATCAGGCAAAAGAGATATTGTTTGCAGAACTTCATGAACAGATATTGTCTGACGGGGCACATTTTGAGTTGACACCGATGTATCATCAGATTATGTTATTTCGCGTTTTGGATTGTTATAATCTTATGTCGCATAATAACGCTTTTCAGGATATAAAGTTACAAAATTTACTTAAAGAAAAAGCTGAAAAAATGCTTGGATGGCTTGAAAATATCATGTATCAAAATGGTAGTGTGCCGCACTTTAATGATTCTACGGAAAATATCGCACCTGCACCACAAGCGTTATTGGAGTATGCAAAGCGACTGGATCTCCGATCAAATAAAATGCCTATGAAGGAGAGTGGTTATCGGAAGTGTATAACGGATCGTTATGAATTGGTGATCGATGCCGGGAATATCGGTCCGGATTATATTCCCGGACATGCCCACAGTGATACAGTAAATTTTGAACTCCATATCGACCAGCTGCCTGTTGTGATAGATACCGGAATCAGTACCTATGAAGCCAACAAACGCCGTAAATTGGAACGTTCTACAAAAGCCCATAATACCGTGGTGATAGATGGACTTGATCAGTCAGAGGTTTGGTCGAGTTTTCGTGTTGCAAGGCGTGCGAAAGTGATTGACAGAGATGAATCGAAGCATCATATTCGTGTAGCACATGACGGTTATAGTCGTATTGGCGCTATGCATAGTCGGGAGTTTCATTGTACAGAGAAGGAGATTCAAATTATCGATATTGTCACCTCCGAGGAGAATAGGGAATACCGATGTTGTGCGTATATACACTTTTCTCCTGATGTAATAATTGAAGATATTACAGAAAACGCTATTATGACAAAAAATGCAATTTTTACATTTGAGGGTTTAAAAAAACTGGAACTTGTCGATATTACAATTGCTAAAGGTTACAATAAGTTGATCAAGAGCAAAGCTGCAAAAATATTTTTTGAGCAAAAGTTGCTGACTTTGATAAATGTGATTGAGCCGATAAAATAAAATTTTGAAATATATTAAAGTATATGTTAATATATTTCATTATAAAATAGAAACATAAGGTATGTTTAAAATATACAAAGATACTTATTTTAAAATTAAAGTGTAATTAGAAAATAAGATAGTAAAGAATTGTTGACTTGTTTATTTGGAATTAATATTTTCTTAAGTATACTAAGTGACAGAATAAAAATATCAAAGGTAAGGGATCATGATATACAGACGTATAACAGTTTTTTCGCTGGTATTGGCTACAGCAATAATGAGTGGATGTAGTGGTAAATCAAGTCAATATGTGTTGTTTAATGACAATAAAACATATGCAAATTGCACTTCGGGTATCAATCAAAATATGAATGAGACATATTCTTATAGAATAATGCCTAACAACCGGCTATCGATTTTGATCTTTAACCATCCTGAACTGAGTACCAGAGATGTACGTGCACAAGTTGCTCCTGCAGATGAACGGGGTGCATTGGTCGCGGCTGATGGGACAGTCAGTCTGCCTTTGATCGGTGTTGTACGTGTGGCTGGATTGACGGAACGAGAGTGTGCAGATCTTTTGAGTAAAGAGTATGCGCGTTATCTGAAGAATTCACACGTCACTGTGGAAGTACTCAATAAAAGAGTTATTGTATTGGGTGAGGTGAAAAATCCCGGACAGGTTAATATTATTGAAGAGACGACAAATGTCCTTGAAGCATTGGGACGAACCGGAGGTTTGACTGATTATGCACAACGGGATAAGGTCATGATTATCCGGGGAACGGAAAAAAATCCTCAGATTAAACTGGTTGATTTGACAAAAGTGAGTTCCTTGACATCCGGAAGTTTAAAAGTGTATCCAAATGATGTTATTTATGTATTGCCGAATGAATTGCGACGAAGAAACCTTGCCATTGCAGAGGCGGTACCGGGTATCGATCTTGCGCAGAAGATTTTGGGGACGTTATATACCGGAAAATATTTGACCAATACAAGAATATTCAATGTGAATGGTCCTGAGCAAGCTGTTCAGCAAATTCAACCATAAGTAGAGGAAAGGGATTTTAGATATGGAAACTACAGGGAAAAAAATATCAAAATTTGATGATGCCGGTGATATTAAAAAGATTCTGGCAATCTTCAATAAAAACAAAGCACTAAGCCTTTTTATTGTTGCACTTTTCTTTATCGGTGGACTTTTTTATGCTTATTTCACACCTCCGACATATGAAACATATGCAACGATCGAAGTAAGTAACGACAACCTTGACTTAAGTCTTGACAATGTTGTAAGAGGTGGTAAAATAGATAATGAAGCCACTTTGATCGATACTGAGGTGGAAATACTGAAATCAAGATCACTGATTGAAAAGGCTCTTGAAGATGTAGGGTTTCAAATTCGTTACTTTACTTTTAATAATTATAAGCAGATTGAACTCTATAAAAATACACCGGTTGAAATAAGTGAGTTAAAAGTTAAAAACCCTCTGGTTTATGGAACAAAATTTGTGATTGAACCGATTAACGATCAAAAGTTTAAACTTTATGTCGATCATGGCGGAGTGCTCTCTTCTGTTAAAAAATCACTATCCTCCCTGTTAGGCAAAAGAAACAACGAAATATCCTATTCCGGTGTTCATGAATTTGGTGAACGTATAGACAATAACTATTTTTCTATGGTTATCAATAAAAAGGGTGATTTGGTCAATAGCAAATATGCATTTGTTATTTTAAACAAAGATCGTGCGATTGATGAAGTTTCACGAAATTTGAATGTTTTTCCTCTTTCTAAAAACGGTTCGGTCATTAAATTGATCTATCAGGATAGTGTTGCACAGCGTGCAAAAGATTTTCTTGATCATTTAATCGACAAATATATGGAACAAAGTATTCATAAAAAAACATCCAAAGCTTCTACAGCATTGAATTTTGTCGATGAGCAATTGAAAGAAGTCAGTACCAAACTTCATGAAGCAGCGATGAAACTGGAAAACTTCAAAGAAGAAAACAATCTGGTTGACGTAAAAATAGAGTCACAGGTGATTTTGACTAATCGAAGTAAGGTAAAAGCAGAACTTGAAAAAATCAAAGTACAAGAGAGTGCTTTCAATGCCCTGTACAATGAATTTAAAACAGGAAACTACGGTGCCGTTTCTTCTCTCGCCAAAGATTATCCTGTTTTGGCCTCTTTGCTGGATGATCTTCAAAAAGCGAAATCTAAGAAAATTACTTTACTGTCGACTTTTACCGAAGAACACCCCGATGTTCAGAAAGTTAATGAAGAGATAGACGATATCAGAATGGCACTGGAAAGTGCAATAGAAAGTATCAGTGACTCTTTGAGTGAAAAAAGAAGATCCCTTGAAGATACATTGTACAATAGCGAAACAACACTGCTGAAGTTTCCGGAAAAAGAGAGACAACTGGCTGCTTTACAGCGTAAATATAAAGTCCTGGAGCAAACATATGAATTTTTGCTTCAGAAACAGGCTGAAATGTCTATCAACAAGGCTTCAACGGTTTCAGGAAACAGAATTCTCGACAGGGCAGTCTTGCCGACAAAACCTGTAAAACCAAATGTGCCGATGATCCTCCTTTCCAGTTTACTGTTAGGATTTATCGTTGCGATGTTGATAGCTTATCTGAGAGAGATTTTAGATGATAAAATAAAAACACGTGAAGATATTGTCAGTAATACACGTATACCATTTTATGGTGTTATTCCTCAGGTTCGGTCGGCAGACAAGATGTTTACCATCGAAGACCAGCAATCGGTAGCGAGTGAAGCGCTGCGCTTGATTCGTACTAATCTGGAATTTATACCGACTGAAAATAAAAGTAAGGTCATTGTCGTTAGTTCTACTGTACCTGGAGAGGGAAAAACAACGATTGCTACCAATCTTGCCGCTGTATTTGGTATGAGTGACAAAAAGACTATTGTACTTTCTCTGGATATGCGACGACCTATGTTGCACAGAGTATTTGGTTTGACAAACAAAATCGGTATGAGTACGGTGCTTTCCAAAAACAATACACTCAAAGAGGTGATTTGGGAGCATAAAAAAATTAAAAACCTGGATATTATTACATCCGGTCCGATTCCGCCAAATCCTTCAGAGTTGATGCAGTCAGGTAAAATTGATGAAATTATCGACGAGTTGAGAAAAGAGTACGATTACATTATCATCGATGCGCCGCCGATGGGTATGGTGACAGATGCATTGTTGCTAATGAAACTTGCAGATATTTCACTGATCGTTTTCAGATCTGAGTATTCAGAAAAAGATTATATCAAATCACTCGAAGATATGGTTCGTTCCTACCATATCAAAAATGTAGGTATTGTGTTGAATAGTGTGAAGCCGAAAAATATGTCTCAAAGCTTCTTTAAATATAGTTATACGTATAAATAAGAAAAATAGTCTGTAGAAATCAAGGAAGGTGATATGGTGGTAGATGGAGTAGAAATTGCACTGACTTTCCTGATTTCTCTTTTGTTTACGTATACCATTACCAAAATATCTGAGCAAATGGGTATGGTTGATATACCTAATGAAAGAAGTTCGCATATTAATCCGATTCCCCGGGGTGCGGGGGTCGGAATTTTTCTTGCTTTTCTTATTATATTACTTTTGTATCATATGCCTTTTGTCCTTTTGCATAAAGGTTTCATTCTGGGTGCGTTAGTCGTCTTTCTGACAGGTGTTTACGATGACAATCGTGGTGTGAAACCCAAAATCAAATTTGCTGCTATTACATTGGCAACGCTACTGATCTATTTTCTGGATGATATGAAAATAGATACATTAGGTATATGGTTTGGTCATGAAATCACTTTACCTGTGTTTATCGCATTACCCGTAACGATTGTCGCTGTTGTAGGCTTTACCAATGCGATGAATCTCATTGACGGTTTAGATGGATTATCCGGAAGTGTTGCTATTGTCATCTTTAGTGCATTCTATTATATTGGGCTTACATATCATGACGCATTTATTATGACAATTTCTATTTTAATGATAGCTGCAATTATCGCTTTTTTGCTTTTTAACTGGCACCCGGCCATGATTTTTATGGGAGACAGTGGTTCACTCATCCTTGGGTTTACAATAGCTGTAATAGCGATTAAGTCAATTTCTTATATCAGTGTAACTTCTGTCCTTTTTCTGACTGCCATTCCGATTATTGATACAATTACAGTCATGGTTAGAAGATTGCAGCGGGGGCTATCGCCCTTTAATCCTGATAAAACACATTTGCACCATAAAGTTTTACGCTGGAAAGGTGGTGTCGATAATGCTGTGGTCATGATTGTCCTGATTCAGTTTGTATTTTCGATTATGGGGCTGGCATTACGCAGACAACCGGACAATATTGTATTTTTTATTTTTGTGATTATTTTAATACTGTCTTTTGTCTTTTTGGATG
>JALWRO010000274.1 GCA_027080605.1 Campylobacterales bacterium | reverse complement strand
GCTTTTTCTGGTGGTATTCGGCGCGTTTGTCTGGGTCTCTCTGAAAGCAGATACCGTTCGGGCGGAAGAGGCGAGTGACAATCTTCTGACCTATTTTCGTCATCAGATAGACCGTGAAAAGGCAAATGCACTTTTCCTCTCGGTGGCACTCTCCGACAATAAAGCCCTCAAAGATGCTTTGATGGAGGGGGATGAAGAGACAGGGTATCGAATTCTCATCGAGACGCTCAGAAAGCTCAAAACCTATACCTTTATCAAAGATATCCGGACGCAGATTATTACGAGGGATTTGGATATTTTTGCCAGAAGCTGGGAAAATGAGAGTTTTGCCGGAATGCCACTGGAAGGATTTCGGGTAGATTTGCAGCGTATTCGACGGTTGCGGAAGCCGAAAGTGTCGATTGATCCGGGGCGTTTACTAACTATTAAAGCGACTACACCGTTTAAAAACGGAGTGCAGCTGATTGGTTATATAGAAGCGATCAAGACATTTGACGAGTTGACGCTGAATTTGCGCAAAGAGGGTATCTCTCTGCTGGTGCTGATGGACAACAAATATCTCGATATCGCTACTCTGATGCGGGATAATCCTGTACTCGGCGAGTATGTCATCTCCAATCGGAACTATAACAGGGTGATTGCCGGTGTGGTACAGCCGTACGCGGACAAAATCGCGAAAAACCGTTACTTTATGAGTGAAGAGTATCTGCACGTCGTAGATGAGATGCGTGACAGTGCGGGAGAGCGGATAGGGTACTATCTGCTGACGATTCCTAAATCGAAAATGGTGCATTTTGAAAACCGGGAGGAACAGATCTCCTTTTTTCTGCAACTAAGTAAAGATGATCTGTACAATGTTGTCGACAGCTGGGAGCAGGGAAACGGCTCTTTTAAAAGTGCTTACGATAAAGAGTTTGTCAAATTGCTCGATACCGTCGATTCGGCGGAAAGAGGGGAGTTTGAAGAGGAAGCCAGAGAGATATTGAAGCGCTACTCCAAAGAGGAGTTGATCAATATTATTTTGCATAAACGTTTTCAACGCCGAAAAGAGGGGAAAATAAGATGAATATATTACTGCTGGAAGATGAATTTGGGCTCAGGGAGAGTATTCACGAGTATCTTGAGGATTCGGGGTTTTCGGTGGATGCCTTTGAAGGGGGCGAAGAGGCGATGGATGCAATTTTTTCCAAAAAGTATCAGTTGCTGCTTCTGGATGTGCAGGTGCCGGGAATCAACGGCTTTGAATTACTTTCCGAGTTGCGTAAATCGGGTGACCGGACGCCGGCGATTTTCATCACCTCTTTGACCAATATCGAAAATCTCTCCAAAGGGTTTGAGATCGGGTGCAGCGACTATATCAAAAAGCCGTTCGAACTCAAGGAGCTGGAGATTCGGCTCGCTCATGCGCTCAAGATGGAGTGTCTCCATACCGACGATGCACGGGTCAAACTGAGTGACCGTTACTGTTACGATGCGAAAAATTTTACGCTCATGAAAGAGGGGAAAGATATTGCGCTGAGCAAGACGGAGAAGCGGATTTTGGAAACGCTGATCAAACACCGCGGCAGTGTGGTGAGCATTGAACAGTTTCAGGATGAGGTGTGGGGTGAGTATATGGATCCGGCAAATATCCGGGTACAGATCAACAAACTGCGTAAAAAGATGTCGGACGAGATCATTCACAATGTGCGCGGTCTGGGGTATAAGATTGACACTTGACAAGCAGCGTTATGCACTGAAATACGGACTTTTGTACAGTGCGATCATCGCGGTGATACTCATTGTGCCTTTTTTTGTCTATATCGATTTGATGATACATATTAACGAAACGCGCAGTCAAATCGAAATGAAGAAGAAGAGTTATGAGATTTTGCAAAAGATGCAGGCATATCAGGGCTCCAATGATGACTATTTTACATTTCCGCGTTACAATCGTTACAGGGGAGGACTGTACGATGCCGGACTCAAGCCTGTGTTTACACTGTTGAACTCGATGCCGCTTTCGTTTGAGGCGGGATATCATGAAGATAAAAACCGTCGCTACTATGTTTTGCCGCTGCCGGACGGTCGCTTTTTCGGTGCGAAATATCTGATTTTGGAGGGAGATGTCAACAACTATGAAATCTACCGGATGGCGCTGCTGGTGGCGCTTTCGATTGTACTGCTGCTCTTTCTGCTCTCCTATTTTGTCTTTAAAAACTTTGCACTTCCGTTTGAAAAGGTCAACAGACGGCTGGACAGTTTTATCAAAGATTCGATGCATGAAATCAACACGCCGCTTTCGATTATCAACGTTAATATCGACATGTTTGCCCAGAAGTTCGGAGAAAACAAATATATGACCCGTATCAAAGCCGCTTCCAAAACCCTTGCGACAATCTACAACGATATGGACTATCTGATTAAACAGGATCGTTTCGGTTTTGAAAAAGAGTCGATCGACATGAGTGCGTTTATCCGTGAGCGGGTAGCGTACTTTCAAGATGTCGCATCACTGCGGCAGATTGTTATTCATGAAAATGTCGAGGAGGATATTACCCTCTATTTCAATCCGACCAAACTGCAGCGTATTGTGGACAATACCATCTCAAATGCTATTAAATACAGTCATGAAAAGAGTATTGTCAATGTCATACTGACGCTGAAAGAGGGACGTATTGTGTTTGAAGTGGAGGATTTCGGCGTGGGTATCGAAAAACCGGAGAAGATTTTCGAGCGCTATTACCGCGAAAATCTCAACAAAGGCGGTTTTGGCATAGGCTTGAATATCGTCAAGCGGATTGTGGATGAACACGGCATAGAACTTACCATCACTTCCCACCCGGGGAAAGGGAGCAAGTTCTCGTACCGGTTCTGAAAGGCACTTCTAATGTTTACAGATTCTTTTGTGCCTGTGTTTTGTAAATCATCTTGATCTGTCGGATGATCAAAAAGTTGTCGTCTGCCTTTTTGGAGAGCAGGTGGGGGATAAACCGTGTTTTGGCGCGGTACATGATCTCAAAAAACATGAACTGTCGCTGTGCTTTCTTTAACAGAGCAAGACTTTCTGCGTTATTGAGTTTGTTGGCGGAAAGGGTTCTGAGGTTGATATGAAAGTTTCGGATAATCTTTGCGATCTCCTCTTCATAGTTCGGAATGTTAATACCCCAGATCTTCATGAGATAGTCATTGGTAATCTCGACAGGCTTACGGCAGAGTTTACCGGTCAGAGAGATCAGCTCCAGATCGGGAGTGGCGAGTGGTTTGGTACCTGCCAGCAGTTGGTTGATCATCGCCAGCAGGTTCTTTTTGATCTTTACTGCATTTTCTTGTGTCGGCTTTTGCTCAAGCATCTTTTTACTCTCCTGCCACAGACGCA
>JALWRO010000273.1 GCA_027080605.1 Campylobacterales bacterium | reverse complement strand
ATATAATACTAAAATAAAATTATATAACTATAAAATATAATATATTTAATTTTTAAAAAGGAAGATCAAATATGTCAAACAATTCAGTCATTATTCTGGCAGCGGGCAAGGGTACGCGTATGAAGTCAAAGCTTCCCAAAGTATTGCATAAAATCTCCGGTTTCGAGATGCTCTACTTTGCGATCAAAGAGGCGAAAAAACTGAGCGATGATATTACCGTCGTGCTTTTTCACCAGGCCCAACTGGTACAGCAGCATATGGAAAACTATTTTGACGATATTCGCTACGTCATTCAGGATCATGAAAACTACCCCGGAACCGGCGGTGCGGTGATGAATATTGACCTCAAACATGACAAAGTATTGGTGCTCAACGGCGATATGCCGCTGGTAGAGGCGGAGGAGCTGGAGAAGTTTACCGAAATCGACGCTGACATTGTCATGAGTGTCATTAAGATGGAAGACTCTTCAGGATATGGTCGTGTCGTGATCGACGGGGACGAAGTGGTAAAAATTGTCGAAGAGAAAGATGCTTCCGAAGAGGAGAAGGCAATCAAAACCGTTAATGCCGGGATTTATCTCTTCAAAAAAGAGATTCTCGAAAAGTATCTGCCCAAACTCTCCAACGACAATGCGCAGGAGGAGTATTACCTGACCGATGTTGTCGAGCTTGCCAAAAATGACGGGCATAAAGTGGCGCCGCTGTACGTCAAGGAAGAGAACTTCAAAGGAGTCAACTCCAAATATGACCTGAGCCACGCCGAAGAGATTATGCAGCGACGTATCAAAAAACGTTTCATGACGGCGGGTGCGACGATGCATTTGCCTGATACGATCTACATCGATGCCGATGTCGAGATTGAAGGGGAGTCGGAGATCGAGCAGGGTGTGACACTGCTCAAAGGTGCGAAGATCATCAACAGCCACATCAAAGCAAACTCTGTCGTAGAAGATAGTAAAATTGTCGATTCCAGTGTCGGACCGATCGCCAGAATCAGACCCGGAAGCGAACTGACCGATACCCACATCGGTAACTTTGTCGAAGTGAAAAAATCGATCCTCAAAGGGGTCAAGGCGGGGCATCTGAGTTATCTGGGTGACAGCGAAATCGATGAGGGAACCAACATAGGCGCGGGTACGATCACCTGTAACTATGACGGCAAAAAGAAGTATAAAACCGTGATCGGCAAAAATGTTTTTGTCGGCAGCGATACACAGATTGTCGCGCCGGTGGTCATCGAAGATGAAGTCCTCATCGCCGCGGGAACGACGGTCAACAAAGATGTCAAAAAAGGGTCTCTGGCGATCGGAGGAACCAACATGAGAATGGTCGAAGGGTTCTTCGACAAATTTTTTAAAGAGTGATGACACACAAATAGCAAAAGAGGGGAGAAAGAGATGTTGCTTGAGGGGAAAAAGATAGTCGTAGGGGTGACGGGGAGTATCGCCATCTACAAAGCGCTGGAGTTGATCCGGCTCTATACCAAAGCGGGGGCTGAGGTGCGTGTTATCATGAGCGAAGGGGCGAAGCGTTTTATCACCCCTTTGACATTTGAAGCGATCACCAGGGCGACGGTACTTCATGAAGAGACCGAATCGTGGGCAAATGACAATAACCATATCGATATCGGCAAATGGGCGGATATCTATGTCATTGCTCCTGTCACAGCAAATACCCTCAACAAACTGAGCAACGGTATTGCGGACAATCTCATCACGCAGACTGCACTTGCCTTTACCGCAAAGCAGATTTTGCTGGCACCTGCGGCAAATACCCATATGTACAAAAACAACACGACGACCGCTTCGCTCAAAATGCTCAAAATTTTGAATTTTGAAGAGGTGGTACCGCAAAAGAAACTGCTGGCGTGCGGAGACGAAGGTACCGGCGCTATGGCGGATCCGGAAGATATTTTTCACAAAACTGCACAGATTCTTTTGAAAGACCCTTACTGGGTGAACCGCCGTGTGGTCGTCACCGGAGGCGGTACGAAAGAGAAGATTGACGATGTGCGCTATATCTCCAACTTCTCCAGCGGCAAGATGGCGGGTGCGCTCAGCACGGCGCTCTACTACAAAGGGGCGGATGTCTGCCTGCTGGAGACACAGAAGATTTCCGGACTTCCCTCCGAGCTCTATGTGATCGATGTTGACGATTCACAGGAACTTCATGAATACCTTGTTGATGCGATTCGGGTAGCGAAAAAGGGCGTGTTGACCAAGGCGACGCTCATGGATGACTCTGTCCCGGAACTGATCCGGAAAGAACCTTATCTTTTTATGGCAGCGGCGGTGAGTGACTATGTGCCCAAATATCCCCAGACTGGCAAGCTGAAAAAAGAGATGCTGGGTGATGAGTGGTGTCTGGAGATGAAAAAGAATGAAGATATTCTCAAAAGCATCAACAAAGAGGGGATTTTCGCCGTAGGCTTCAAAGCGGAGAGCGATCCCGAAACAGCACTCACCAGTGCGAAAAAGATGCTGGTCGAAAAAGAGCTGGATGCCGTCTGTCTGAACAATATTAGTGACAACCCTTTCGGCAGTGACGAAAACCAGATCACCCTCATTACCTCCTCTAAAGAGATACCTTTACCCAAAGCGGACAAACTGACGCTTTCCCTGGAACTTCTGGATACCCTCGCCGGACTTGACTGAGTTTCATGATACAGCAGATTTCCCAGTTAGGCAAGATCGACGCACTCCTTGCCAAACTTGCCGTCAAGCGTTTCAACGCGATTTTGCCGGTCGATATCAAAGTACTCGAAGAGCCTGAACCGCAGAAATATAAACTGCAGATCGGCAAACAGGAGGTAGTCACCAAAAGCAATCTCCCGCTCGATGTCGGCTCCCGCTACTGGGGGATGATGAAAGAGAGTACCCAAAACAGTGCCATTACCCTCTCCAAACTCTTGCAAAAACCGAAACTTCTTCAAAACAGAGCGCTGGTTCGCTTTTTGCCCGAATTTACGCCCGAAAAAATGGTTGCACTGCTTGCCAAAGAGTCCCCCAAAACAGAGATGAAACAGCAGTTGCTGGAACATCTGGCGCAGACAAATTCCAAACAGGAGTTCATGACACTTGCCAATATGATCACCGCACTCGAAGCGAATGTTTTTACGATGTTCATGAAATACCAGGATAAAACAAGCCTTTTTCAGTTTAAACGCCGAAAATCTCAAAGCCAGACTTCAAGTGAAGATGGTATTATAGATTTTTACGCTGCATTTGAGCATATCGGACCGGTAGAGGGTGTCGTTGAGGTGAGAGCGGATATCAAACGTGTGACACTCTATCTCTACTACGAACAGAGTCTGGACTTTCTCAAAATGCAGTTGGATGCACTCGATTTTGAGGGAAATATCC
>JALWRO010000272.1 GCA_027080605.1 Campylobacterales bacterium | reverse complement strand
CCTTTTTATCGACAAACATTGGTGCAATGGAGGCTTTTTCATAGTAGATCGACCCGTCTTTACGCTTGTTGATAAACTCGCCTTCCCATTTTTGATTATGTGCAAGCGCTGTGTTCAGTGCATCGTAATGGGATTGATCGAGCAGATGCGATTTTAAAATTCTCGGGTTTTGTCCCACTGCTTCCTCTTTGGTGTAACCGGTTGTCTTTTCAAATGCGTCATTGACATAGGTAATTTGTTTGTCAAGGTTGGTAATAACAATGCTGTTGTCGCTGTTTTCAATTGCATATTTATAGGCATGAAGCTCTTTTCTCTGACCCAAAGATTTTTTATAGAGGTAGAGTATGGTTATCAGCAGCATCCCCAAAAAGAGCATGATGGAGATCATAATCATTTTACCTGTAAACAGATAATTTGTGAAATCTTTTTGCAACTCTTTGTAAATTCCATCGAGTTGGGCGTAGATATTGAGATTGTGAACTTTGTATCTCTCTTTCTTCAGATTTTCAATAAGATCGATGAGAGATTTTTCGTGTTGGTAAAAGTAGTTGATATATTTGTCGTTTCGCTGGTTCGCAAACTGTTTGATTGTCTGCATATTGTCTATGATTTGCTTGTACGTGTTTGTATTGTTGGTATAAAACTGGGTGGACATGAAAAGTGTTTCATCAATGAGACTGAATTCATCCTGACTCAGGAAAGAGTACTGTTTAATGTTTTGCTCCAAATCATGCAGATAGTCGAGGGAGTTGATGATAATACTGTTGTATGATTTGACATGTTCGAGCAGTGCTGTTTTTGTCTGAAACTCCTGCATAATCGTATTGATTTGGGGAATATAGTGGTGTTGTTTTCTGTTCTGCTTCATGACAGATTTCAATAAAAGTAAATTGTGTTGAAAAGAGGCTATTTTTCGGTTGATAGTGTCATAATTACTGAAAACACCTTTTTGTGATGCAAAATAGTGAAAATCTTTATCGAGCAGTTTGAGGGTGGTGATGGTATCGCTCTGTTTGCTGAAAAGCTGTATATTGGCGTTGATAGTTTTTACTGTTAAAATGATTGCGGGAATCGAGGCAAGAAAAAGCATTAACAACAGAGATATAAGGTCGACTGATTTCAGTTTTTTCAGCATCAGTGAGACTCCATACTTTGTGGGATATTCCCGGTGAGGGCATGTAAAAAAGCGATGATTTTGGCAACTTCTTCTTTACTGATCGGTCGACCGACCTGATGCTTTGCCATAAAATAGACAGCTTCTTTCAGGCTCTTAACTGAACCGTTATGGAAATAGGGTGCAGTCAGTGCGATGTTTCGAAGAGAAGGTACTTTGAAAAAGTGTTTATCGCTCTCATTTCCGGTAACATTGTAACGTCCGAGATTATCATCTTGTATCGTAACGATAATGCCAAATTTATTGTACATATTGCCCCCGACATTTCTACCGTGATGACAGGCGATACACCCTTTGGACTGAAAAAGCGCATAGCCCTCTTTTTGCTCCTGTGTGATAGCGTTTTTGTCACCTCTGAGATAGTTGTCAAACGGTGTGTCAGGAGTGATGAGTGTTTTTTCAAACTCGGCAATGGCATCGGTAATATTCTCTTTGGTGACACCCTCTTTGTATATCTTCATGAACTGTTTATTGTAAGAGGAGTGTTTGAGTGTTTGAATGAGATTTTTAAAAGTATTGCCCATCTCCACAGGATTCTCAATGGGACCCGCCGCCTGTTCCTGAAGAGTTTTCGCCCTCCCGTCCCAAAACTGTCGAAAATTGAAAACAGCATTTAAAACTGTCGGCGCGTTGATGGAGCCTTTTTGTCCTTTGATTCCCGTGGAGAATTTTTGCCCGTCATCTCCGCCGTTGTAAACATCGTGACAACTTGCACATGAAATAGTACCGTCTTTTGAAAGCAGAGGATCAAAAAATAATGCTTTACCCAGCGCAACTTTTTCAGAGTCAGTTTTGATGTGAAGCGGTAAAGGTGTGATGGGGCTGCTGTAGCTGATACCAAGAAGTATACATAGCACAATAAAATGGCGCATTTGCAATATCCAGTTGAAAATTAATCTAAATGTAGATCGGTAAAACAAAATTTTTTTAAACAGGTAAAAACGCACTTTATTACCGCTGGTGCAGTGATATTAATCATAATATGTTAAAATCAGTTCCATTTAATAAAAAATGAATCATAAAAATATAGGGGGAAAAGATGTATTTTGAAGAAGAGCAGGGGTTTTTAAAACAGAGTCTGAAAGTGGAAGAGAAGCTTTTTGAGACACAGAGCAAATATCAGAAGATAGAAGTTTACCAAAGCGCCGAACTGGGGAAAATGCTGGTGCTTGACGGGAATGCGATGTTTTGTGAAAAAGATGAGTTTATCTATCATGAAATGCTGGCGCACGTGCCGATGTGTACACACAGAGATCCGAAAAATGTTTTGATCGTCGGCGGCGGTGACGGTGGTGTTGCGAGGGAGATTTTACGTCATGAAGATGTGAAAGTGGATCTGGTTGAGCTGGATGAAGAGGTGGTGAGAGTCTGTAAAGAGTATTTTCCGAAAGTGGGAGACTGGGAAAACAGTCGACTCAATCTGGTGATCGAAAGCGGGATGGAGTTTATCGCCAAAGCGGCGGATCAGAGTTATGATATTGTCATCGTCGATGCGACGGATCCGGGTGCGATCTCCAACGAACTCTTTGAAGCGACATTTTATGCGCAGGTGAACAGGGTGCTCAAAGCAGACGGTTTGGTGGCAGTGCAGGGCGGCAGTTACTGGATGGATCTGGAAGGGCACAAGCGTATTCTTGAGACAGTCGGCAAGCCGTTTTGGATTGCGATGCCGTACAGTTACCCGATGTACAGTTACCCGGGTACGAACTGGAACTTTATTCTCGCGTCGAAGAAGTACCATCCGACGGCAGATATTGTCCTGCAACGGGCGGATCTTCTGGAAGGGTTGCAGTACTATACGTCCGATATCCAGCGTGCGGCGTTTGCTGTACCGCGCAATATCAAAAAAGCACTTCTGGGAATTGCCAAAAATTAGATGGAATTTCAAAACGCTATTGTGCTGACCGGGGGGATTGCGACGGGGAAGAGCAGTGTCTGTTCCCTGCTGAATCTCTACGGTTTCAAGATTATCGACGCCGACAAGATCGCCCATACGATGCTCGATCGCAACGCCGATAAAATCGCCGCTTTGTTCGGAAGTGAATTTGTTTCACAAGGAAAAGTCGATCGCAAAAAACTGGGCACGGTGATTTTCAGCGATGAAAAAGCGCGCGTACAGCTGGAGGGGTTGCTGCATCCACTGATCAAAGAGGAGATTCTTTCGCAAAGTGCTCTGTGTGAGGCAAAAGAGATACCCTATATCGTCGATATCCCGCTCTTTTACGAAAAAAGCAACTATCCCATCGATGAGGTAGCGGTGGTGTACTGCACCCCGCAGCAGCAGATCGCGCGGCTTGTGGAGAGGGAAGGTTACAGCGAAGAAGAGGCGCAAAAGCGAATCGACGCGCAAATGCCGATCGATGCGAAGCGGGAAAAAGCGTCGTTCGTCATCGACAATACCCAGGATCTCAAGCATCTCCAAAAAGAGGTCGACAGGTTTACAGGGTATATCAAACAGAAATATCCCGCAATCAAACTTTGAAAACAGAGGTGCCGATATGTTAGTTACCAAATACAACGCCAGCGGAAACGATTTTGTCATTTTTCACACTTTTCACAAAGAGGCGCGTAACGATCTTGCGAAAAAGCTGTGTCATCGGCAAAAGGGTGTCGGAGCGGATGGGTTGATTGTGCTGGTTCCTCATGAAACGTACGATTTTGAGTGGGAGTTTTATAACAGTGACGGCAGCGATGCCGAGATGTGCGGAAACGGTTCGCGGGCTGCGGCGCATTACGCTTTTTCCAACGGTTTGTGCGGGCAGGAGATGCGTTTTTTGACAGTCGCGGGTGTGATTGAAGCGAGTGTGGCGGGTGATGAAGCGGAAGTGAAGCTGACGGAGCCGAAGGTGTTGGAGAGTACGATTGTCGGCGGCGGGCACAAGTGGCAGCTTTTGGATACCGGTGTGCCTCATCTGGTCACTTTTGTCGATGATCTGAAAGCATACAACAAAGAGATCGCTCGTGAAATGCGCCAGGAACATAACGCCAATGTCAACTTTTGCAAGATCGATACCGAAAACCGGACACTTCATGTACGCACGTACGAGCGTGGTGTAGAAGATGAAACACTTGCATGCGGCACGGGCATGGCTGCCTGTTTTTACGCGGCATATATGGATAAAAAAGTAGATGACGTATGTAAAGTCTATCCGACGAGCAGAGAAGAGCTGACACTCTCTTTTCGGGACGGGTCTATCTACTTCAAAGGTAAAGTGGACAAAGTTTTCGAAACCAGTATCTCGCTTTCATGAACAGGGAGATACTTCGTTTAGCGTTTCCCAATATTCTCTCCAATATCTCCGTTCCGCTCCTCTCGACGGTGGATACTATCCTGATGGGGCATCTTTCGCCTGCACATCTTGCCGCGCTGGGTGTGGCGGCGATGATTTTCACCTTTTTGTACGGAAACTTCAACTTTTTGCGTATGGGCACGACGGGGATAAGTGCGCAGGCGTACGGGCGGGGTGACAGCAAGGCGCTGACCTACACACTGCTTCGTGCACTGATTTTGGCATTTTTCCTGGGAATGGTACTTGTGTTGCTGCAAAAGCCGCTGATTGATGCGGGTGTTTTTCTCATGAATGTTGATCCTTCCTATGAAAAGATGGTACGGGACTATTTCAATATCCGTATCTATACGGCGCCGGGTATCTTCATGATCTACGCGCTGATGGGGTGGTATTTCGGTTTGCAAAACTCCTGGTATCCGCTTTGGATTACGATTTTTATCAATGTGTTGAATCTTGGGTTGAGTCTCTATTTTGTCAAGGTACTCGGTATGGGTGTGGAAGGAACGGCGTATGGGACGTTGATTGCCCAGTACGGCGGACTTTTACTGGCAGTCGGTTTGCTGTACCGGTACAGAGCGCGGCTGACGGGAATTCGGTGGCGGGAGCTTTTTCACAAAGAAGCGTTTTTGGCGTTTTTGCACGTGAATAAAAATATTTTTGTTCGTACCGTTGCGCTGACCTTTGTACTGGCATTTTTCTATGCAGAAGCCGCGAAAGCCGGGGCGCTGATGTTGTCGGTGATGATTTTACTGCTGCAGTTTATGATATGGATGTCGTTTGCGATCGACGGTTTTGCCAATGCCGCGGAGAGTTTGACGGGGAAATATTACGGTGCACATAACTGGGAACTCTTTTATAAAGCGGTGCGGTACAGCTTTTACTGGGGTGGCGGTTTTGCGTTGCTCTTTTCACTGGTCTACTATTTTGGCGGCAGGGAGATTCTGGAGGTCTATACCGATCAGCAGGCGGTAATCGAAAGAGCGATGGACTTCATGAAATGGGTGGCGTTGATGCCGCTACTGAGTTTCGGGGCGTTTATCTGGGACGGTGTGTTTATCGGGATGACCGCTTCCAAATCGATGCGCGATGCGGTGATGGTTGCGATGCTGTTGTTTTTAGGACTTTTTTATGCGACCAACGGTATCGATTTTGCGTGGTCGCTCTGGCTGAGTTTTCTGATGTTTTTTGTTTTCCGGACACTGCTGCAGAGCTGGATGTTTTGGAAATATGGTCGAAGATTAAGGTGAAATATTTACAATATTGTTCATGAAGCTATCTAAAACACTACTTACCAATACCGTTTCTGGTGCAATTGTCGGGCTCTCTTTTGTTGCCGGAGAGCCTTTCTCCCGTCCGTTGCTCTATACCGGACTCTTTGCACTCTCCGGAGCAGTGACTAATGAATTGGCAATCCATATGCTCTTTGAGAAGGTGCCTTTTTTGTACGGTTCGGGGATTATCGAACTGAAATTTGAAGCTTTTAAAGAGGCGATCAAAAAGATGATGATGGAGCAGTTTTTTACCAGAGAGCAGATCAGTGATTTTTTTGCGAAGGAAGAACAAAAGATAGATCTCGCACCGCTGGTGCGGGAAGCGGATTTTTCACCCGCGTTTGATGCCCTTTCCAAAACAGTGATGGAGTCGCAGTTTGGCGGTATGGTCAATATGATCGGTGGGGAAGCGGCACTAGAGAAATTGCGGGAGCCGTTTGCACAAAAGCTGCAAAGTGCGGTGGAAAAAATAGTCAGCTCCGAAGCATTCAAAAAACAGCTCGACCACCATCTGCAACACTCTTCACTGAGTGACGATTTGATAGTGTCGATTGAAAAGATTGTGGAAAACAGACTCAACCAACTGACCCCGAAAATGGTCAAAGAGATGATGCAGGATTTGATGCGTGAACATCTGGGCTGGCTGGTCGTCTGGGGCGGTGTGTTTGGAGGTCTGATAGGACTGGTTTCGTCTTTTCTGGTTTAGTTGATATTTTGTGCCATTTATGGCATAATACTCTCTAAGGAGTCTTTATGAAACGCTTTGATTTAGTCAAACAAATCATTGCCAGGAAACAGCAACTTGGTATTACTGTCGAAAATTTGGCAAAGCTTAGCGGTGTGGGTGTAAGAACTGTCAATCGGCTTTTAAAAAATGAAGATGTAAAACTAAGCACAGTAGAGGCGGTAACAACCGTGTTAGGCTTGGATTTTGCAGGTAATGAGCAAGTATCGTTAGAAGCGTTACAAAAACAGAGAGCGAAAGAAAAAGCATTTTATTTGGTTTCCATTGTTCAGGGGATATCCGCTTTGGAGAAACAAGGGCTGGAAGAAGAGGGTATTAAAGAGATCGTTTCTATGTATGAAAACGAGTTTTTGCACGGCAGTTATAAAGAGACCCTTTGGGTGGCATAAATGAGGCATTCCACAAAACCGATAGACGACGCTACTCCGATAGATGATATATCGGGACTTAAATTACCCGGTGGCAGAGTATATACCCTCAAGGAGATATATGAAGCGGAAGCAAAAAATATAGCTCTGGCAACACTTAAATATCTCTCTGCACCGCCATCGAAAAAAATAGCGCCGTTTACGTATGGGTGGCTACAGGAATTACATCAGGAAATGTTTGGCGAAGTATGGGAGTGGGCAGGTAAATTCAGGTCAGTGGAGTTGTCTATCGGCATAAAAGCCTATTTGGTGCCTGTTGCACTAAAAGAGTTGGCAAATGATATAGCCTACTGGGATACACATGAAACATTTGACATTTATGAAACAGCAGCGCGACTGCACCACAGAGCTGTACAGATACACCCTTTTCAAAATGGAAATGGCAGATGGAGCAGGATGTTGGCGAATATCTATTTACGCCAACATGGTTCTATGCCGGTGAAATGGCAAGAAGATTTGCTTGCCAAAGAGAATCCCAAAAGAGATAGTTATATCCAGTCGCTGAAAGAAGCAGATAATGGTCGTTATGAAAAGCTCATTGAGATGCATCAGCATACGTATTAGTTGCTATAAACCTGCCTCTTTCATCTGTTCTGATTGATAGTGTGCGATCAGCGGGTCGATAATTTCGTCGAAGAGACCACCTTCCATGATGGCATCAAGTCGGTAGAGTGTCAGGTTGATGCGGTGGTCGGAGATGCGGTTTTGCGGGTAGTTGTAAGTTCTGATTCTGCCGCTTCTGTCTCCGGTTCCGACTTGTGATTTTCGATCGGCACCTTCCTCTTCCTGTTTCTTTTGCATCTCCAGTTCATAAAGTCTGGCTTTGAGGACTTTCATCGCTTTGTCTTTGTTTTTATGCTGCGATTTCTGATCCTGGTTGGTGACGACAATACCGGTGGGAATATGGGTAATACGTACAGCACTGTCTGTCGTATTGACCGACTGCCCGCCACATCCTGAAGATCTCATGACATCGATTTTCAAGTCGTTGTCGTTGATTTCAATTTCGACATCATCCACTTCCGGCATAACCGCAACGGTGATGGCGGAAGTATGAACACGTCCCTGGGATTCTGTAGCGGGTACCCTCTGAACACGGTGTGTACCGCCTTCATGTTTGAGTCTGCTGTACGCGCCTTCTCCCTTAATGAGTGCGATGATCTCTTTATAGCCGTCGATAGTACCTTCGCTGGCAGAGACGATTTCGACTTTCCACCCTTTGCTTTCCGCATAGCGGACATATGCTTTGAAAAGATCACCGACGAAAAGTGCCGCTTCATCGCCGCCTGTACCGGCACGCATCTCAAGATAGATATTTCTGTCATCGTTGGGGTCGCGCGGCAGCATGAGTACTTTGATCTCTTCTTCGATCTCTGTTTTTCTGGGTTCAAGCTCTTTGAGTTCCTCTTTTGCCAGTTCGCCGAGCTCTTTGTCTTCGAGCATCTCTTTGTTGTCGTCGATATCCTGACAAACCTGAAAGTACTCTTCCGCTTTCTCCTTGATCTGTTCAAGGCTTTTTTGTTCACGCGAAAGGTCGGTCATTTTTTTGATGTCGGAAACAATTTCGGGTGACGAGAGTAGTTCGCTGATTTCGTTATAGCGATCGAGGAAAGGTTGAAGTTTTTCTTTTAGCATATATTAATGTTTAATGAAGAGGGCAAAGTGCGAGTTACGCAGCTTTGCTCATTGCGTTGACGAGTTTTGCGAGTCTGCTTACTTTTCTGGCTGCAGTATTTTTTTTCAGAACACCTTTGCTTACATATTTATGGAAGTTCTGGTTCGCGGACTTGAGTGCTTCAGTTGCTTTCTCAACATCACCGCTTGCAACCGCTTCTCTGACTGCTCTGGTAATGTTTTTGATTCTTGTTTTGTAGAATCTGTTTCTTTCTGTTCTTTTGACTGTTTGTCTGGCTCTTTTTAATGCTGACTTATGGTTTGCCATGAGTTTTGCCCTTTAATATAATTTTTTAGTGAGCGATTATATTGAAAAAAATCTAAAGAAACACTTAATTTAAGGGGAAAATTAGCAAAAATAGAAGTAAAAGAAAATTGTTAATATAATAGTGCATCATGTCGATATAGCATATGTAAAATTATTTGAATTTTGATGAAAAAGGCAGGAAAAACAGAATGAAGCTTTTTGGAACCGACGGCGTTCGTGGAATGGCGGGAGAAAAGATCTCGGCGATGCTGGCGATGCGTCTGGCGATGGCGGCAGGGATTTACTTCAGAAAACACTCTATTACCAATAAAATACTGGTAGGAAAAGATACACGAAAAAGCGGTTATATGATTGAAAATGCGATTATATCCGGTTTGACGGCAGTGGGATACGATGTCAGACAGATAGGACCTATGCCGACGCCGGCGATCGCTTTTTTGACAGAAGATCTCCGGTGTGATGCTGGTATTATGATCTCTGCAAGTCACAACTCCTATGAAGATAACGGGATTAAATTTTTTGACAAACGCGGCAACAAACTCAATGAAAAGATAGAGCGACAGATTGAAAAGATCTATTTTGATGATGAAATTATCAACCGTCATCAGGCGAAATATATGGATATCGGGCAGACGAAGCGTATTGAGGATGTGATTGGTCGGTATATTGTTCATGTGAAAAACTCTTTTCCCCGTTCTATGACGCTGCATAATATTCGTGTCGTTTTGGATGTGGCTAACGGCGCGGCGTATAAAGTGGCGCCGACTGTTTTTAAAGAGCTGGGTGCGGATGTATTTGTACTCAACGACCAGCCTGACGGAAAGAATATCAACGAAGGGTGTGGTGCGCTTCATCCGGAGAGACTGAGTGAAGAGGTCAAACGTCTTCGTGCAGATATAGGCTTTGCGTTTGACGGCGATGCGGATCGTATTGTCGTGGTGGATGAAAAAGGTGAGATTGTGGACGGTGATAAGTTGCTGGGTGTACTGGCGAACCATCTCAAAGAGCAGGGAAATCTCTCCAACAACGGTGCAGTGGCGACAGTCATGAGCAATCAGGCGCTTGAAGATTATCTGAACAAGCAGGATATTAAACTATACAGATGTAATGTCGGTGACAAATATGTGCTTGAAACGATGCAGACCGAAGGGTTGAATTTCGGAGGAGAGCAGAGCGGGCATATCATTTTGAGTGATTTCGCGAAAACAGGTGATGCACTTGCTGCAGCATTGCAGGTCTCTGCGTACATTTTGACCAAAAAGAAAAAAGCGAGTCAGGTACTGAATCCGTTTGAACTCTATCCGCAGTTGCTGCGCAATATCAAAATCAAAAAGAAGATCCCTCTTGATGAGATCAAAGGATATCATGAACTTATTGCCAAACTGGAAGCGGAAAATATCCGACCGTTGATTCGCTATTCCGGTACGGAAAATCTTCTCAGACTTTTACTTGAAGGTAAGGATAGTGCATTGGTAGAAGAGCGTATGCAGGAAGTGGAGGAGTTTTTCACCAGGGCGTTGAATGGATAGATTTTTTCTGAAGTTTTTCGGTGCGTTTATTTTTGTATTTGTACTCGATCAACTGATTAAGTCATTTTTCTTAAACGGATTCGACTGGAACAGTTCCTGTATATCGCTGAATTTTACGCTTAACAAGGGTGTGGCATTTTCGATGTTTGCCTTTTTGGGTGAAAATCTCAAATATATACAAGTTGTGCTGATCGGCGCTGTTTTGGGGTATATTTTCTGGAAGCGGGAATCGCTTCGGGAGTACGCCCTGGCGCTTGGTTTGCTGATGGGCGGCGGTATCAGTAACCTGCTGGATCGTTTTTTACACGGTGGGGTAGTGGATTATGTTTACTGGCATTGCGGATTTGATTTTGCTATTTTTAATTTTGCGGATGTCATGATCGATTTGGGGGTATTGCTGATTTTAATTCACTCATTTCGCAAAGAGAAACATGAAAGAAATTTAAAATAAGACTCTAAAACAGGAGTTTTATTTTAATTTAGGAAAAAATGTGTATAATTCCGCACATTTTTAATAAAACAGTTCTTCTTCTAAGAAAACATGAAAAATGTTTTCGCTAACATACTTTCTTTTATGTGGTCGCGTAGCTCAGTTGGTAGAGCACCACCTTGACATGGTGGTGGTCGTTGGTTCAAGTCCAATCGTGGCCACCATTTTTATTACGCAAAATGAACAAAGTCCATTTTTACTACGCTAACGCTGTGTTCTCTTTAGCAGAGGGCTCACGCTCAGATGAACCGCGCTTGGCGTGATGCAAAAAGTCTTTGTGTATTAAAAAAATATTTTGTTGATGTATATTTGTATACCTTAGCAAAATATTTAAATTTTTTAAGAGGTATATGTGGAAGAGACAATTATCGGCATCAAGAAAGATGGTCAGATTTACGATACACAAACTGCTGCACTTGAAGGGATAGAAGGCGATCCCATCTACTATGACAACTCCCCGGAAGCTTTGGAAATCATTCGACACTCGACGGCGCATTTGATGGCGCAGGCGATTAAAGCGTTGTACCCTGAAGCAAAGTTTTTTGTCGGTCCGGTGATCGAAGACGGGTTTTACTACGACTTCAGAACCAAAGAACCTGTGACGGATGCCGATCTCAAGAAGATCGAAAAAAAGATGAAAGAGCTCATCAAAAAGAAGTATCCGATTGAAAAACACGCATACACAAGAGAGGAGATTGATCAGAAGTTTGGTGATGATGATCTGAAACAGGAAGTATTGAAGCGAATCGAAGATGATACGTTGACAACCTATACCCAGGGAGATTTTGAAGATCTCTGTCGCGGTCCTCACGTGCCCAATACCAGATTTTTGCACAACTTCAAACTGACCCGTGTGGCAGGCGCCTATTTGGGTGGTGACAGTGACAAAGAGATGCTGACCCGTGTGTACGGAACCGCTTTTGCAGACAAAGAGAGTCTGAATGAGTACCTGAAGTTCATCGAAGAAGCTAAGAAACGGGATCACCGAAAATTGGGTAAAGAGTTGAAACTTTTTACCTTCGACGAGAGTATCGGTGCCGGTTTACCGCTCTGGCTTCCTGCGGGGGCGAGACTGAGAAGTCGTCTGGAAGCGCTTTTATACAGTGCCCACCGAAAAAGAGGTTATGAACCGGTGCGTGGTCCCGAACTGCTGAAAAGCGAAGCGTGGAAAATCAGCGGTCACTATGACAACTACGGTGAAAACATGTACTTCACACAGATCAACGAAGGCGACGATGAGCATCCGAAAATCGTTGAGTACGGCATCAAGCCGATGAACTGTGTCGGGCATATTAAGATTTATCAGAGTGAGTTGCGCTCTTACCGTGATTTGCCGCTGAAACTGTTTGAGTACGGTGTGGTACATCGTCATGAAATGAGCGGTGCGTTGCACGGACTCTTTCGGGTGCGGGAATTTACACAGGATGATGCGCATATTTTCTGTCAGCCGGAGCAAATTCGTGACAATGTTATAGAAGTTCTCGGATTTGTCGATGATATTATGCAATCTTTTGGATTTGCGTATGAGATGGAAGTCTCTACCAAACCGGAAAAGGCGATTGGTGACGATGCCATCTGGGAAACAGCGACACAGGGACTCAAAGACGCGCTCGATGCCAACGGTATCGATTACGGTATCGACGAAGGCGGCGGAGCATTTTATGGTCCGAAGATTGATATTAAAATAAAAGACTCACTTAAGCGTAAGTGGCAATGTGGTACAATTCAGGTAGACTTTAATCTTCCTGAGAGATTCGAGTTAGAATATACAGACGAAAACAATGAAAAATCGCGACCGGTGATGTTACACCGTGCGATTTTGGGTTCGTTTGAACGTTTTATCGGAATTTTGATTGAACATGTCGCGGGTGAATTTCCGTTTTTCATCGCACCGACGCAGATTGTGATTGTGCCGATAGCGGAGACACATATGGCGTATGCGAAAAAGCTTCAGGCTGAACTGCTCGATATGGAGATCGATGTCGAAATATCCGGCAGAAACGAGAGTTTGAACAAGCGTATCAGAACCGCGGAGAAGCAAAAAGTTCCGATGATACTGGTACTGGGCGATGAAGAGGTGAACAACGAAAGCGTGGCGGTTCGTGATCGAAGAAGCCGCGAACAGTACACGCTCGATAAAGAGG
>JALWRO010000271.1 GCA_027080605.1 Campylobacterales bacterium | reverse complement strand
ATCTTGCATTTTATACTATATGTCCTTGTTTTTTGATAAATAGATTTTACCTCGTCACTCTCTTTTCCGTCGACGAAATGGAGCAGCGGCGGGTGTGTGGTACAAAGCGATCGCGATCCTTTTTGGGCGTGTATCAGCACAAGCTGGGCGGGTTTTTCGGCGGTACCGTGCACGAACCGGATGTCACAGACGGTAAATTTATGTTCATGAAGTGTGTGCATCAGCATGGGCAGCTGTTTGGCATCGTAACAGAAGTAAAAGGCGCCGCGCGGCTTGATGATACGGTTGATTTTGGCGACGAGAGCGTCAAAGGGCAGATGCTCCGCACTTTTGCTCAGTGCAACGGAGGTCGTCGCGCTCCTGTCCGCGCCAGCGTGGTAATAGGGCGGGTTGGAGACGACGGTATCGAACTTTTCATGAAAATCGTGTGTCAGAAAATCGTCACAGATGACCGTCGCTTCGATTTGGTTGACACGGGCATTTTCCTTCGCCAGTGTGGCATGGTGCGGCTGTTTGTCCAGCAGCGACACATTGACGGGAAAATCTCTGGCGCAAAGCAGACCGAGTATGCCGCAGCCTGTTCCGATATCGAGCAGTGTTCCTTTCGGGCGCAGGGTACTGATAAAATGGTAGAGAAAGTGGGCGTCGCTGTTGAAGAGAAAGCCGCCGTCTTCCTGATAGAGGAACAATGCATAAACCTTTTTTTGTTATGATTTTAGCAAATTACTACTAAAGGATTGTGATGATTATCATACCTGCCAGAGTCGCGTCGAGCAGATTTCCGGGAAAAGTCCTGGCGGATATTCAGGGATTGCCGATGGTGATCGCGACGGCGAAGCGTGTGGAAGAGGTCGATGAAGTGGCGATTGCGACCGATGCAAAAGAGGTGATGGATGTAGCGCAGCAGTACGGATTTCGGGCTGTCATGACATCGGACGTACATAAAAGCGGTACGGATCGTATCAATGAAGCGGCGAAAATTCTGGGCGTGGCGCAGGATGAGATTGTTGTCAATGTACAGGCGGATGAACCGTTTATCGAACCGGAAGTGGTGGAGGGCGTCTACCGGCGTGTGCGGCGTTCCACAGAGAGCGGTGAAGAGATCATGATGGCGAGCTGTTACAAGCGGATCGATCCTTCGTTTGCCGACGATCCCAACCATGTGAAGGTAATTATGGATGAAGCGGGGTATGCCATCTACTTTTCACGCAGCAAAATTCCCTACGACAGGGAAGAGCACCATGACTATTACGGGCATCTGGGCATTTACGGCTTTACGGGAAGGAGTCTGGAGAAGTTCTGTACGCTGGGTGTCTCACCGCTGGAAGATATCGAAAAACTGGAGCAGCTGCGTGCACTCTACTACGGCAAAAAGATCGCCATGGTTGAAGTGGAGAGTCGGAGTTTCGGAATCGATACCAAAGAAGATCTGGAAAAAGCGATAAAAATTTTCTGAAGAGCAAAGAAAAAAAAAAAAAAAAAAAAAAATAAAAAAAGAGTGTTGCGTTGGCTTATACTTATATCGGTTCAGACAAAAAAAGTTTTAGTCTTTTTGGTGTTTTTTTGTAAAAAAATTGGACTCGGAAGTAAAAAAGGGGTATAATTGTTCTAATATTTTATCTTAGAGAGATAAAAAACAAATAATCTCAAAGCAAGTGTATCAGTAACACTTACTTTGAGGCAAAAAAGTAACACTTTGTTTCGTATTTTGGAAAAAGTTAAAAAAAATCTAACATTATTTTCGGAATATCCGATTTGTTTTCTAAGTACGAAGATGTACTTGTAAAAAATGAAAGGCAGGTATGCACCAATGGTTGGAAAGAAAATGTTTTTTATCAAAGCTTTTTTACGATCGGAGAAACTGAGAGACCAGATATCGTTTGATGATTTTCTGGCGACTTACACGAAAGAGAAACTGACGGCGTTTGCCAACTCGGATATTCACAACGACCGTAACAATGAAAAAGATTTGACATTTATACTCTTTAAGATGCAGTGGGACAAAGATGATCCCTTTTTCGTCAGAGAGGCGACAGAGAAACTGATGGACAACGTCAATTTTGAAATTCGCGAACATGACGTGCTCGCACGCTGGGATGAGGAGAAGTTCCTGATTATGCTGCCGGAGTGTAATCTGGAGTCGGGTGAGAAGATTGCCCATTTGATCAAGAGTATTTCAGAAGCGAAAAGTTTTGTCAATATGCACGTCAAACTCGACTATGCTATCACGGTTCATGAAGAGAGTGATACCCCCGATGCACTGGTCAGAAGACTCGAAGAGAAACTGGCACAGAAGTGCGAAACAGTGTAAGTTTAATCAATCCTCCAGCGCCAGTTCGCTGATACCGTCCACAAAACGTCTGATGATCGGATTTTCGGTAGTTCTGAAAAACTCCGGATCCGCATCGGCAAGTACTTTCCCGTCATATAACATAATCATCTGATCCGCTATTTTGAAACTCTCCTTGATATCATGAGAGATCACCACTGATGTTGTTCCAAGTTCTCTTTGCAGTTTGACGATGAGTCTTGAAATGAGGTCACTGGCGATCGGATCGAGACCGGAAGTCGGTTCGTCATAGAGAATAATATCCGGATGGAGGATAATGGTTCTGGCGATAGCCGCTCTTTTTTGCATACCGCCGCTCAGTTCATGAGGATAGAGCTGCATCACTTCATCGGGTTTGAGACCGACCATAGTGAGGGCTTCTTCCACTTTTTTGCGTACTTCATCCTCTTTGAGTTTGGTGTGTTCATGAAGGGGAAAAGCGACATTGTCGTAGACACTCATACTGTCGAACAACGCGCCGAACTGGAAAGCAAATCCCACTTTTTTGCGTATAGACAGCAGTGTCTCTTCGTCGGCACTCTCCACATGAATACCTTCGACGATAATCTGACCCGAAGTCGGCTTTAACAATCCGACAATATGCTTGATGACCGTCGATTTACCGGTACCGGAGGGTCCCATGACGACACACACCTTTCCCTCTTCGACAGAGAAGTTAAGTCCTTTGAGTACCTCTTTTTTACCGAAAGATTTGTAAACATCTTTAAAGATAATGACTTTGTTTCCGCTAATGGTTTACTCCTTTAGTCGTGCCAGAAATCCCCGGTCAAAACCGCTGTAATCGCGGTAAAAACGGTAGTCCTGGATACCCTTTTGCTTCATGTACGTACCCAGCGGGGCTTTCTGATCATATCCCATCTCACACAGCAGAAAAGGGATGTTGCGGGAAACGGCAATGTCAATGATCTCCCGCAAAATCTCGTCGCCTGCGGCACCGCCGAAAAGTGCGTTTTGCGGTTCATAAGCAAGCGGTTTTTCCAGGGCAAACCCCTCTGCAATGTAGGGTGGATTGGAAA
>JALWRO010000270.1 GCA_027080605.1 Campylobacterales bacterium | reverse complement strand
GTTTTTAGTTTTTAGTTTTTAGTTTTTCACTCCCCTCACATTCCCCTCAAAACCACCCCTGAAAAAACAGCAGCAACCCCCAAAATAATGTTAATCGGCAGCAGCAGGTTCGGCAGTGGTGCAGCTTGTGCTTTTGCGCCGGGTAGATCGCCTTCATCGAACAATTTTTGCGCTTTTCTTCTGCGGATGTACATATAGATAAAGTTGAGTGTCATGAGCGTCCAGATAACCTCTTTGACGTGTATGAGCCAGTAAAGGTCTGTGCCTTTGAAGCCGAGTCCCACTGCCATCAATGTAGCTGTGACGATGAGTATGATGATGAAGGGAATGACCAGGTGAAAGAGCCTGCCGACGATTTGAAGTGTTTTTCCCAGTTTGATTTTTGGATCGTCTATGCGTTGCAGTACCGGATGTACCGCAACGCGGATGGCGATCATGCCGCCTATCCAGACAATGGCGGAAAGAACGTGTAAAAATACCAGTATTGCCGCGTAATTGCCGAAAAAGTGAACCATTGCTTCTCTCATGAAATAACTCCCTGTAAATATTGGGAGTTATTTTATCTTGTTTTTCTTTATCCTCTGTTCATCGGTGCGAATATAAGCAAGCAGATCTTTGCAAAAATCGGAATAGCAGACCAGGTTTCTGCGTCCGACGCGGGTGGAGTGTTTGTTTTGCAGGCAGAGGTAGTCCTGGTTTTTATGTTTCAGGAAAAGTACACCCGCAAAAAAGAAGCCTCGCTGGTTAAGTATTTTGACCACTTTATCGATCTGCGGCATATCGTTGAGGTTGATTTCCGCGTAGATCATGTCACAGTGTTTCGCCCGCAGTTGTGAGAGCATGAGTAAAAACTTGTGTTTGAAATGTTTGCCGTAGTGGTCAATGACGATGGTCGCGATGTTCATGAGCGGATCGTAGTTGTAGTACAGGTGCACATGCCGTGCTTTGTGTACAGTCGGGGCAGGGTGGATATCGACGTGTAGTCTGGCTTTTTCATAGATTTGGAGAATTTTGTCACGATATACCTCCGGGATAGTCAGTTTTTGCGGTATATAGTGAAAAAGTCTGTATCCGATGAGTACGGAGCCGCGCATTTTTTTCTGTGTCAGTTCGTTGTTTTCGATGGTGACCTCTTCGGGTGCTTTGCCCATCAGGAGGGCTGTTTCACTGAAACCGTGGGTCAGGTTGCTTTTCTGGCTGAAGATATGGTACATGATCGCTTCACCGAAGATGGCGTCGAGTTTGAGTTCCCGGGCACGGTCCATCAACGCTTCGAACATTTTGTTCATGATGCCAAGACCCTTATATTTCGGATCGACGACGACAACGCCGATTTCTGCGATATTGGCATCGGGCATTTTTACCAGTGCGAAATGACCGACAATTTTTTCCAGGCTGGCGTCGAGTGCGACGATAGAGAAGATTTTTTTGTTTTGCAGTTCACGAATTTTTCGCGGGTAGTAAAAGCTCTCTTTGATGTAACTGTATCCGTAGTTCTGGTAAATCAGTTTTGCGATCGCTTCTTCATCTCCGGGAGTGTAGTAGCGCACTTTGATGGGTGTGTCACGGGGCATGCGTTCATGAAGCGTTGTCTCTTTTTGTCTGCTGGGCAAGATTGCCTGCATATTGTGCTTTGCATATTTGATAACAGAAAATATTTTGCCGTTTTTGCCCAGATTGGCATATTCGAAGCGATCGACCAGTTTGTAAATGCGGTTGAATCCTTCATCTTTGTTCAGGTCTATCGGTACGCTGCTGTATTTGTCGGCAGCCATCGGCATACCCCAGTCGTGGATATTGACACGCATGCCGTAGTCGAAGGGGTGAATTTCTGTTTCGATAACCCCTTTTTGGTTGGGGTAGGCGTGTTCTATGGCGTTGATGAAGAGTTCATGAACAGCCTCGATGAGGTCTTTGGCATCTTCATCTGAGAAGTGAATATCTCTTGCCAGCTCTTTGACGGTGGTGCTGATAATCGTAAAATAGCGCTCTTCACTCGGCAGTTTTAAAATGACAGCGTTATTCATGACGCAGGACTTTCTAACACTTTCAGGGCTGCGGAGGAGAGGATCTTCATGCCGATTTGCAATGCGTCGTCATCGACGTTGAAACGGCTGTTGTGCTGGGAGACACAGGTCTCTTTCTCTTTGTTGCAGGTACCTAGCCGGAAAAAAGCGCCCGGAACGATTTGCAAATATTCCGAAAAGTCTTCCCCTCCCATCACGGGATCTTCCAGGTCTATGCAATTTTCCGCGCCGACAACCTCTTTTGCCGCTTCGACAATAACATCGACCATTTTATCGTCGTTGATCAGTTCCGGTTGTCCAAATTCATAGTCGAAATTAAATTTTGCACCCATCGATTTTGCGATGCCTTTGATCGACTCTTCCATCATCTCCGGAATATTTTTTCGTATCTCTTCATTGACCGTACGTACGGTGCCCCTGACTATGACATGGTCGCAGATGATATTCGGCGCACTGCCGCCTTCGATTTGTCCCAGGGAGATGACTGCGGGATGCAGCGGGTCGATACGGCGTGAAACGATGTGATTGAGAGAGTTGATAATCATTGCCGTCACGAGAATGGCATCGACCCCTTCATGAGGTCTTGCGCCGTGTGCCGCTTTGCCGAAGATTTCTATTGTAAAGACATCGGCTGATGCCATCATGACACCGTATTTGTAGCCGATCTGACCGGTGGGGAGGTAAGGGTAGGCGTGGAGTCCGAAAATGGCGTCCACCCCCTCCAGCGCACCGCCTTCGATCATCTGAATACTGCCGCCCTCTTTGCTCTCTTCGGAGGGCTGGAAGATAAAGCGTATATTTCCGGGAAGTTGCTCTTTGAACTCTGCCAGAGCAATTGCAGCACCGAGGGCGATGGCGGTATGGCTGTCGTGTCCGCAGGCGTGCATGACACCGGGTACTCTGGATGCGTAGGGTGCGTTGGTATGCTCCTCGATGGGCAGGGCATCCATGTCGGCGCGGATGGCAACACGTTTCGTGCCGATATTTGGCGAATCCAGATCGGCGATAAGACCGTAGTGATCATCGAACTCTTTCACTTTATAACCGCTGGCTTCGAGAATGCCTTTGACAAGGTACTTGGTATGCTCTTCATGTCCGGAGAGTTCGGGATGTTCATGAAGGTCGTGGCGGATAGTGACGACTTTGTCGTTGATAGCGTCGATTTGCGCAAAGAGCGCTTTTTTGAGATCTTGCATAGTCAATCCTTTCAGTAGCGTATTTCAAAACCGTCGTAAACGAGGTCATCTTCATCGTCAATAATCTCATAACGGATGTTGTCTGTGTGGCTGAGGGGTGAGCCGTTGCGCAGAATAGTGAGGAAGTCTTCAAGCTGGTCGTCATGC
>JALWRO010000269.1 GCA_027080605.1 Campylobacterales bacterium | reverse complement strand
AAATTTGCAAATTCGGGTATTGTTGTTGAAATTAGAGAGGAAGATTTTCCTAATCGTGAAAAATTTGGAGTTTTGTCCGGTTTGAAATTTTTTATACGCTTTATTTGATGAGATAGTCAGACTTTTGTTGTCTGTAAGTATTTTGTCACCGTCTTTACCGTTTCCGAGATCTAGATTGAAAGAGAGTGTTTTCGCCAGGGTACCGCTTTTTTTACACGGTGCATCGTCACAGCGTACACTATGTTTTGCTGAAAGTACTTTGGTGATCAGAGTGTGATTGGTGGTACCGTAGATTTTCGTTTGGTCGTTGATCTGAATCTCATCATTGGTAGAGCTGAGGGCACCGGGGAAGACGAGCGAACACTCTGAAGGTTCTTTTGTTGTCATTTTTGCATTGGAACAGCGTGCACCGTCGGAGTAGTGTGTCACATCGAATTTTGAAAATGTCTCTGCTTTTGGATTAGGATGGTTGGGGTCTGTGATGTCAATACGATAGACAGTTCCATCGTTTTCCTGGATATAAAAGTAACCGTCATTGTCGAAAAAGGTACCGACAAAATATCTTTTTCCTCCAAGACCAAGATTTCCGAGATCCTCTACTTTGCCTGTTTCAGGGTTGATTCTGAATAGATTGGTATTGCCTGCAAAATAGATCATATTGTCGTTGGGATGAAAGGCAAAATCTGATGTTTCTATTTTAGTTGAAAGGGTAACTGTTCCCACTAAAGTCAAATAGTGTGCAGAGTTTGGATTGACATCGACTTTATATATCTTCTTCCCTCCATCATAGTATCTTGTAAACAGATAGAGGATCCCTTTTGTCGATACATCCCCGGCATGGTATCCATGTTCGGGAAGTCCGTCAATTTTATATGCCTTGACATGGTAGTTTTTGTCAACACGTTTGACTTCTTCCGTGATTTTATCATACCCCCAGATATAATTGTCAATGATATTGTATCCAATTGCATTGATATTGGTAGGATTAATAGCTTTTGCCGCAAGATCAAAATTTCCGGAAAAAATGTCTGTAATATAGACATCGGTAGGATCGTTTTTGCTGGTATGGCTGGTAAATATATAAGCATTTCCATCACAAGTAAAAGGTTCTGAAGCTCCAGCAAACGTTACTTTCAGTGTTACTTTGTCGCTCTCGGTCGGTTTCCCGCAGACTGCTTTGGTCTCTTTGTTGGTTGCGGTGAGGATGACTGTTGCATCGGAGGCATTGTCGGAGACAGGGGTCATCGTGATTTTGAGTGAACGGGCACTGTTTGCAGGGATGTTTTGCATAACATACCCATTGTCTCCCGAAATCTTTTCGGTGATATTACGGTCACCGTCGTAAAATGTATATTCCCAGCCGTTTTGGGCTTTGGGTGCGGTGACTCTGGCATCGAGTCTGTTACTGCTGTCACGGTTGTTGATTTTGACATAGAATGTTTTAGTGTCGTTGATTTTCTCTGCGGATTGGGTAAGGTTGGTGTCATCCACGTAACTCCCGTTGTTTTGTTTGACCGAGATGACAGGCATATTGCGTGCACCCTTCAATCCCATGAAACAGAAACCGTTGTGTGCTGCCAGATAGATGCGGGTGTCGTTGAGCCAGATATCGTTGAAGCCGTAGTTCTTTTCGGTATCATGCAGTGTATCGATATGTTTGATATTGCCGGGATCGGTCACGTCGAGCCAGTAGAGATACCCGTCGCTGTTACCGTTTGCTGCAGTGATGAGCGCGTAGATTTTTTTACTGTTGCCGTCTTTGATCTCTTTGACGAAGACGCCGCCTGCTGCGGGAGACTGTTGTCCGTTACCGTGGTCGTCACTGCTTTGCCATGTACCCACCTTTTGCAAAGTCATGCTGCTTTTGTTCAATTTGACAATAGTGAGTTCACCATAGTTGCTGTTGACATAAATAAGATCTTTTTTGCCGACGAAGAGTTTTCTCGCCTCGGAAGAGGGATAGAGTGTAATATCGTCTTTATAAGTGACGTTTGTGCCGTCGGCTTCGAGCAGATAGAGTTTACCGTCCAGAGATGTAACATAGAGCATTTGATGTTCTACCGAGGATTCGCCTGAACCGGTTTTAACTTTGCCGCCTCTGATTTGCGAAAAGATTTCTCCTGTCATCACGTTATCTTCGATATAGGGACTGGAAACATCCTTGACATTGACAATGATGATACCGCCTTTTGCGTTGCTCTTTTTAACATGTTTAGATTCCGGGTTGGAAGGATCGGCGGATGCGGTGCCTGCATTGACGATGTAGGCGTATCCGTCCCGTACATATATACCTTCACCGTCGATACTGTTGAGGGAGTTCACATAGTTGCCCGATTCGTCGTAGATGATCAATCCACTCTTGCCGACTGCGAAAATATATTTTCCGTCATGAGAGATGTCCCAAAGACCGTTGTCGCGATTGGTTGTATCGCCGTAATTGTTGCCACACTCATCGATTTTCCAGAGTCCTTTGTCGTGGTCGGCGACGAAGACATTGTGGTTTTTCGCATCGTACCAGATCGCCCCTCTGGTATCAGGACCACCGTCTTTGTGGGGAAAACGTTGGAAGAGGTCGAGCGAAGGTGCGCCGAATAATGTAGAGAGATAGAGCGTAAGCAATAATAAAATTCTCATTTGCATCCAAAATCCTTGATGATTTGTGACAAGATAGTTTTCTGTTATGAATATCGGCAAATTTCTTGTTTTCTGCAATAAAGAGTAAAAAAATTTTTCTTTTGGTCGATCTGGTAGTATCATGAAACAAATAGCTTTATTTTTACTCATTTTTATGGCAACACTTTACGGGGATAAACATGTCACGGTTTCGATCCACGGCGATCTGGACGATGATCTTTTCGTGTTGCGCTCCCGTCCGGATGCGGTGATTTTCTCCGACTCTCTGCAGATGCACAATCCGAAGAAGGTTTTTTATTACGATAGCCAAACGGTGCCGAGCAAAAAGGTTTACGGCATCATCGACTTCGACAAAACGTACCATCTCAGGGAGGATGAAGTACTGCTGGTCATGACTGCCAATGAACGCGAAGAGATCAACCCTGCCAAAGCACTGTTAGCACGTACCCATTTTAAAAGTGTCGCTCTGAAAGCGGATGGAGATGTGCTGATCCCCTCGCTGATGCCCGAACATAACGATGTGCCTGATTATCCGCTCTGGTTCGGTGCGGATGAAAAGCCGATTATACCGCAAAAGGCGGAGTACAATTATTATAAACTCTGGGAAAATGCGGTGGTCAATCTGGGGCTGATCTTCGCACATACAGGTGTTGTTACGCTCTATTTTACCGATCATGAAGAGATGATCCGCTTTCAAAAAAGGGTACATGTGACCAAAACGGTGCAGCATATCAAAC
>JALWRO010000268.1 GCA_027080605.1 Campylobacterales bacterium | reverse complement strand
CTTCGACACGAATCGTCTGTTCCGGTGTCGATGCCACTTTTTTCGGTGCTGCGGCATCCGCTTTCGCCGGTGAGGAAGTTTGTTTGACTGGTGCGGCAGCTGCCGGTTTCTGTGCCTGCTTTTTTGGTTCGGTACTCTTTTTCTTCGCTTTTTTTGCCTCTTTCTCTTTCATCTTCTCTTCGAGGAGTCTCTGAATTTCCGCTTCGACCTCCTCGTCGCTCATATTGCTGTAATCGGGTTCTTCTTCCGGTTCCGGCACTTTTTCCTCTGCTGTTTCAGTACTCTCTTCCAGTGCTTCCAGCGGTTTTCCCTGAGAGATGGTGTCGAATCGATTGCAGATATCGTCAATCTCTATGCCGCACTCTGTGTCGCTGCTGTTCTCTTTGATACACTGTAAAAGGGCTTTCATCATATCTACCGATTCGAGGATGACATCCATCACTTCGGGCGTGATTTTCAACTCTTCACGTCTCGCTTTGTTCAGTACATCTTCCATGTGGTGCGTCAGTCTGGTGAGAACATCGAAATTCAGAAAAGAACTCGATCCTTTTACGGTATGGGCAACACGGAAGATTCTGTTCAACAGTTCCAAATCTTCCGGATTGTTTTCAAGCTCCACAAGATCCTGATCGATCTGCTCGACAAGCTCGAAAGCTTCTATCAAAAAGTCTTCTAATATTTCTCTTAAATCATCCATATCTCTTCTTCCTTATACCGTAAGTGTTACTTGTTTGTTGTCAGCCGAGTGAATCGCCTTGCTGATTTCCCCGTAAAATGTCGATGCGTCAAATTTGGTGAGGTACGCTTCCGCTCCCGCTTCTTTTCCGCGAATATCACTGAAATGATCGCTGATAGAAGAGTTGAAGACAATCGGGATACTTTTGAGCAGTTCATTGTTTTTGACATGTGAAGCGAAGTGAAAACCGTCCATTTGCGGCATCTCGACATCACTGACAATGATTTTCAGTTCATCGGTAATATTTTCACCGAAGATATTGAGCATATCTTCCAGTTTTTGCAGACCCTCTTTCCCATCCTGTGCCTCGATGACATTGAAGCCCATCTTCTGCATCGCCTCTTTGACGATCCTTCTGGCGGTTGAACTATCGTCCAGTACCAGTGCCGAACCGCTGAATTTCTCTATCTCTGTAGAAACTTCTGTAGAAGGAGTATACAGACCGAGTTCTTCGATAATACTCTCCAGGTCGAGTATGAGCAACACTTCGTCGTTTTCTATTTTGGTAACACCGGTAATGCGCGTCTGGTTGAAAGCGCTGTTATCACCCGATGCAAATGATGCGGATTCGATATCGCCCCAGCTGATTCTTCGGATTCTGCGTGCTTCATGAACCGCAAATCCGATGAGAATATTGTTAAATTCGGTAATGATGATCCTCTTTTGCAGCTCCACACCTTCGGGATCTTCAATATTCATCCATTTGGCAAGGTTGATGACCGGAATCACCACGCCGCGCAGATCGAAAATACCGTCTATATATTCAGGAGTGCCGGGAAGTTCCGTCAGTGTTGGAAACTTGATGATTTCCCGAACCTTGGCTACGTTGACACCGTAAATGCCTTCGTATACTTTACCGTTCTCCTTTTTGATCAGCCGAAAATCAACCAGTTCCATCTCATTGGAACCGACTTTCAGGATGTTGTCGTCGTTCATATTATCCCCTTGTAAGCACTTCTTTGAAAACAATCTTGTCGGTGAAGGAGATTTGGCAGTAGTGCATATCACAGGCGAAAGAGGCGAAGTTTTTGTACGTTACGGTATCAAAAACGAACTCTTTGTTCTGGTGATAGTGTCCTTCACAGATAAAATCGATTTTACTTACTCCTATATCGTACTTTTGGATTTTTTGTTTAACATATCGGTTAAAATCGGGAATTTCGCGGCAAATCGACTTTTGCTGCTGTTTGGAGAGGATAGCACCGGAGATTCGGTAAGAACGGAGTTTGTCGGCAATGTTGAGGAGGGTTAAAAGAAGAGGGTTGCGGATGATTTTGGTATAGCGGCGGTAGTTTTTATCCTGGTAAATATCGCCGTGGGAGAGGAGAAGGTAGTGTTCATGAAACTGACAGAGGGCAGGTTGTTTGCCGATGGGGATGACATTGACACCGGGAAAAATTTTTTGCAGATTAAAGTCGTGATTGCCCTCGAAATAGACAATCTCGATCTGTCGGGAGAGTTTATTGATGAGATTGATGGTAGGTTGGTAAAATGTGATAGTATGGTTAATTTGTCCGACAAGCAGGTCGAACATATCGCCCATCAAAAAGAGTTGCGGTGTTTGGATTTCTCCCGCATCGAGCTGTTCAAGAAAGCGGTGAAAGTCGTTCCGGTGCACGTTGGAGTGTGCATCGGAGAGAAAAATCGCACCGTCCTGAATGGTGATCATGGAACGTATGCGATCACCGGAATACCAAGTCCCTCTTCAAAACCGCACATCAGGTTGGCGTTGACTACCGCCTGGGAAGAGGCGCCGCGCAAAATATTGTCGATAGCGGAGTTGATATAGAGTTTGTTGTCGACACATTTGGCATAGATATCGCAGAAGTTGGTGCCGGAAGGGGATTTGATATCGACCGGTTTGTCGAAGATACGGACAAAAGGATGCTCTTTGTAATATTCATGAAGTATCTCCAGCGCATCGACCGGTTCATTGAGCAGCGCGTAGGTATCGATCATCTCGCCGCGGGTAATGGGGAGCAGATGGGGAACAAAGTTGATATCGAAATGTTTGCCGCTCTGCTTGTAGAGTTTTTCGGCAATCTCCGGCTGGTGACGGTGCATAAGGGGGTTGTAGGGGAAAATATTTTCGTTGATCGTGACAAAGTGTGTGTTGTGTGTACACTTTTTCCCCGCTCCCGAAACACCGCTTTTGGCGTCGATGAAGAGAGGAAAACGTTCATCGATATAGGGTGTAAACGGCAGGAGTCCCAGCAGTGTGGCGGTCGGATAGCATCCCGGATTGGCGACGAGGTTTGTTTTTCTGATAGCGTCTGCATAGAGTTCCGGCAAACCGTAAACGGCATCTTTGATATGTTCTTTGTCTTCATGAGGACAGTAATGTTTTTCGTAAGTCTCCAGCTCCAGACGATAATCGGCGGAGAGATCGACCACTTTGACACCCTTTTCCAGCAGTGTTTTGGCAAAGCCCATCGACGCTTTGTGCGGCAGTGCGAGAAACGCCAGCTGTGCACGATCCGCGATGGCGGAAGCATTCGCTTTTTCGACAGGCATCTCAAAAACATCATACAGCGAGGGGTGCAGGGTTGTGAGAGAAGTCTCCCCTTCGCTCGTCGCGACGTAGGTGCTGTTAAATTTCGGATGTCCGAGCAGGATTTTGACCAGTTCCAGACCGGTAAAACCGCTTGCTCCGACGATAGCGACGTCGATCATATCTGAATCTCTTTGTATTCGATGCTGATAATCTCAAACGT
>JALWRO010000267.1 GCA_027080605.1 Campylobacterales bacterium | reverse complement strand
ATGGTTGATTATCATGACAAAGAGCAAGAGTTCCATATTCTGCATTGTCTAATACTTGGTTTATTGTCTCTTTATCTGTTATTTCAAATATTTGTTTCAATGTTTATTTTCTCCTTGGGCTAACGGTCGCGCTGAGCACCCCTTAAGTTTAGTTTCAGGAAATCCCGCAGGGTTTTCTGGAAATAAGCTTAAGGGTGTGACTCCTGCTTTTTGTTGTTCGTAGCGAAGCGCAGAACGAATCAAAAAGCAGGTGGCACACGTAGTGTGCTCAGCGCGATCGTTGTTCGTTCCCGCGTAGCGGGAACGAACAACGATCGACTTGATGAATAAGCGGTCTTACTCAATCAAGTTTTTTAACTCTAAAAAGTATTTTAGCAAAATAAAGTTAGAGAACTCGACAGGGTAGCTTATTCATCGTCCAAGGTTTTGTTATCTAAATTATATAAATACTGCAATTCATCTAAAGTTATAGTTAATTGTACTTTTTTCAAACGTTCTTTTCTTTTTTTATATAAAACTGCTAATGCATTTAAAATATCATCTTGACATCCATAGTGTATCAGTCGATGGCAATTTGGACAAAGAGAAACAATATTTGCAGGTACATCTAAATCATAATTAAATTCTTCATGAAATGATATAGGTATCAAATGATGTGCTTCAGTAAAATTTTGTTCTGAAAAACGACTTATAAAAGTAGTATGGTTTTCGTCAAGTTCACATTTAAAATTTGCTTGTTGCAAGGCAATTTTTGCAATATATGGACTTCTTGGATAACAGTTTTCATTTTGTTTTTTTCTTACACTTTTCTTTATAATAGGCTTGTCTTCTTTTATTTCAACATGTTTAATTTTTTGTATATCTTCTTGGTATTGTGCATCTTCATTTTCGTCATATGGCTTTTGTATGTATTTTGATAAAAAATCTAAACCTTGTTCTAAAAATTCTTTTTTAATTGGATGATATTTAATTCTTGTATAGTTTCTGTCATATCCAATAATTTCATTAAAGTCAGCTAAAGGTATATTTACAAATTGAATATTGTCATTCCAATAGTATCGTAATGGATATTTTGGAAAACTTTCATAATTATATTCAATATTTTCAATAGTTGTAATCGCAAAAATTGTTCCACCTTCAACCAATAATACTATATCGCCAATACTCTCTTTCCATATATTTTCATATTTCTCTTGTTCAGCCCAAGAAGTATATTTGTTTTGAATAAAGTCTTCTTTTGTAGTACCTCTAGTATGTTGTAAAATTATTCGATTCATTAGACTACCTTTTTAGATAACTATATATTAACAAGCATTATAGCAAAAAGAGCTACTAAATAAAATATTTAACATATATTTAATATGTATGTTATTTGGAAATAAACCTTTCAAAATGAAATAAAACTGCTATTTTTCTAAAAAATAAATAAAATATGACTAAATAGCTACTTAGAAGAAGAAAAAAATATCCAATAACATACAAAGTGTGTGTTAATAGTCATATACAGGCAATAACATACACTTTGCATGTTATTGCCCAAAAGATTCCTGGATCATCTGAGTACGAAGTATGTCGCTTCCAATAGCAGTATGCTGATCAGCGCATATTGAATGGTTGTTGCGACGATGTTTCCTGTCCGGCATCCTGATATTTTTTGGATTCGCCCATGGCAACGTGAAAATAGCCTGCAAGCAGTGAGTATGGTCTCTCCACCCCTCCAGCGATATCCTGAAAATATTTCCGGATCAATTAAGCAGAAAATCGGCAGCGACGGTGATGGCGACAGCCAGGACGATATATTTGACTGCGGTGCCGATCATATTGCCGATTTGGCAACTGGTACATGAAGTATATTTCTTCCCTTCCCAGATTCCGACAGCAAAGTATCCGATCAAAAGCAAAACAAGTGCGATTGCGGCATATTTGTCGAATGTCCATATTTTCTGTACTGTTTCCGGTTGGAAAGAGAAGAGTGGTGTCAGAAGGGTGAGTCCCATGAAAAAGAGTACTTTTTGCATCATACTGGTAAAGTAGTCCTTCATGAAGACGGTGGGGCATGTTTCGAAGGAACCCGGCATCCCTTTGTCTGCAAGATCTTTTTCGAGTGATTTTCGACTATCTTCCTGCATTCGCGAAGCGAGGGTGTCGCCGAAAAGGTAGTCGATCTTTCGCTGGAGCGTTATCGCCAGATCGCCTTCGGCTTTCATCGCTTGTTGTTCGCCGTTTCGGTCGTCGTAAACCATGCGAATCATCTCATAGCGCTGGACGGTATGGGTAGTGTTGGGAAAGTAGAGTGTCTCCTCTTTGGAAGCGACAGAACCTTTTTTGCCGATAATGCGCGGATTGATGATTTCCAGATAGCTGCCGTCATCCTGCTCGATTACCAGAATCGACATTGGTATGGCGATTTGTGTGGCTGCCATTGCCTTGACGTTGTGTGCTTTCATTGTATCTTTGAGATCCTGAATGACTGAGTCGACCGATTCGTCAAATTTTCTGACGTCAGCGGCTCTGATTCTGACACGTTTGTCCGGATACACGACGATATCTCTAACCATTTTAGCTCCTTAATTATAACGCTTCATTATAGTTTAATTTTTTTAAGTTTGACTGAAAAGTAGCGCTTGTTAAACCCTTTTGTGCTAAACTACGGGTATGAAAAATCGAAGTTTAGAGAAGTTTAACAATCTCGTCGAAGCCCTCCAGACGCTGCCGGGTGTCGGTAAAAAATCTGCCCAGCGGTTTGCGTACCGGATGGTGCTTGGGGATTCGTTCGGCGCGCTCAAACTTGCCCATGCTATCGAAGATGCGGTGGCGCATATTCGCAAATGTACGATCTGCAACGGTATTTGTGAAGATGAGATTTGCGATATCTGCCTGGATGAGTACCGTGACAGAAGTAAGCTCTGTATTGTAGAGAGTGCCAAAGATATCATGATTATCGAAGAGAGTGTCGAGTATGACGGACGCTATTTTGTGCTGGAGAGTCTGGACGAAGCCAATATTTCCCAGCTCAGGCAGTTGATAGAAGAGGGTGTGGAAGAGGTGATTTTTGCTTTTACACCGTCACTGGCGAACGATTCGATTATTCTCTTTATCGAAGAGAAACTCAAAACCTATCCGCTTAGTTTTTCCAAAATTGCACAGGGTGTTCCGACAGGTGTCAATCTGGAAAATGTCGATATGGTCTCCCTCTCCAGAGCATTGATGCAGCGGGTGCGAATTTAAATAAACGCCTGTCTCATGAAGCCGGTAATCTCCTCTTCATGAAGTGTGTTTCCGAAAAAATGGTTGAAGGCGATCACACCCTGGTAGAGTAACATTTCACTCCCGTCTTTGACCGGTAAGCCCTGTTTTTTCGCCTTTTTCATGAAGGGTGTCTCTTTGTTATAAATGACGTCGATGGCATATTTTGCATGACTGAAAAGATCTTCGAGCAATGCTTCCGGAGCGGGCAGGGCGTCATCCTGTAAGCCTGCGGATGTGGTATTAACGATGAGATCGGAAGTGTGCGTCACGTAACTCTCCCACGCCATAGCGCGGTAGTCGCGTTCACTGAAATAGTGGAGTCTCTTTTCTGACCGGTTGATAACGGTGACATCTGTACCATTTTCCCGGAAAATGGCTGCCAGCGCCTTTGCCGTACCGCCCGCGCCGAGTATCGTGACGGCGTTGATCTCTCCGAAGAGCTGTGCCGATTTCAAAAAACCGGGTGCATCGGTGTTGTAGCCGATGAGTTTTCCCTTTTCATGAACAATCGTATTGACCGCTTCTATCTCCCGTGCGATACCTCTGATCTCGTCACAGGCGGCAAAAGCGGCCTCTTTGTGGGGAACGGTAATGTTGATGCCGGAGAGTTTGAGTGCGAGAAATTTTTCTCTGAGTTGTGTGCCTTCATGAAGTTGGTAGCGTGTATAGCAGCCGTCGATGCCCAGCCCCTGAAGTGCGTAGTTGTGCATGAGGGGAGAGATGGAGTGGCTGACGGGGTTGCCGAAGATGGCAAAGAGTTTATGCTTCGTTTTCATCGAGTTTTTGTAAAGATGCCATATTGGCGGCGAGTTTGTTTTGTACTTCGAGGTACTCCAGCTCTTCCTGGCTATCCGCGACAATACCCGCGCCCGCTTGAAAGACGATTTTCTCGTCATCGAGGTATGCGGTGCGGATCGCGATAGCGCTGTCCATATTACCGTCGAAACCGAAATAGCCTACCGCGCCGCTGTAAAAGCCGCGTTTGAGTCCTTCAAACTCCGCAATCAGTTCCATCGCGCGTATTTTTGGAGCGCCGGTCATGGTTCCTGCGGTAAATGTCGCGGCGAAGAGGTCGAACATATCGTGTTGTTCGTCGAGTACAGCGTCGATATCGCTGACCATGTGCATGACATGGGAGTAGCGTTCGACCCGCATCATCTCCGTCACTTTGACGGTGCCGGTTTTTGCGACACGACCGACATCGTTACGCCCGAGGTCTATCAGCATCAGATGTTCTGCGCACTCTTTTTCATCGTTGAGCATCTCCTGTGCGAGTTCCGCGTCGCGCTGCGGTGTTTTGCCGCGGCGTCTGGTTCCGGCGATCGGACGCAGCAGAATGTGCTGATCATGAAGTCCGACCATCACTTCGGGAGAACTGCCTGCAATGGTAAAATCTTCATATTCCAGCAGGAACATGTAGGGGGAGGGATTCTGGCTGCGCAGTGTTCTGTAAAAACTGAGCGGATCGATGCTGGCATATTGGGTAAAACGGTTGGACATCAATATTTGAAACACGTCGCCGCTTTTGATCATCTCTTTGGACATGGCGACCATTTCAAAAAAGCGCGCTTTGTCAAAAGCGAATTTTCCCTTTTGCGGATCGATGGGTGATCTTTTTAAATCGACGTAGGCATACGGCTCTTTGAGGTAGGCGACAATTTCGTCAAGTGTTTTCCCCATCGTTTCATCCGGTGTGATGAGTGTGAGGGTGTTGGTTTTATGGGAAAATGCAAGCGTCAGTTTCGGTCGGATCAGGTCGATATCGGGAGAGTGGAGTTCATCTTCGAGGGGATCCATCCACGGTTTGAGTACCGGTTCAAATATTTTCACCGCATCGTAACCGATAAAGCCGACAAAGCCGTCCACAAAACCGACATTGAGCTTTTCACCCAGTTCGCGGTATTTTGCGTAGTCGATGTGGCGGTAATAGTTTTTCAGATAGAGAAACGGGTTTTCCGGCACCGTCGCAATGCTGCCGTCTTCTTTCAAAACCGTCGTTGTCTCATCTTTGTAGGTAATACGCTCTTTTGCCCCGATAAAGATAAAACTGAAGTTTCCGTCTTCGGTATTGATTGCACTTTCAAACAGAAGAGTGATTTCACCGGGAAATCGCTCTTTGAGTCTGGTATAGATCGCAATAGGCGTCAGCTGATCAAAAAGGAGTTGTTTGGTAAACACGCTTATTTGATCCTGTAAACATAGGCACCGGGATTGACACTGGCACGCACGCCCGGCAGTTTTCTTTTTGCTTCGCTTTTGGAAGCGAACGGTCCGATCAGGATTTTTTTGATCTTTTTGCCGTGCACGACTGTGCTGTGTACGACATAGTCATAGCCTGCATTTTTGATCTTTTGCAGGTAGCGTCTGTCCGGGAAGCTTGCCGTTGTCGCACCAACCTGGATAAAATAGCCTGTCAGTGTGGAGAGTTTCATCGGTGTCTGTGCCGGAGATACTTTGGTATCGATGATAATCTCTCTCGGTGGAGTAGTGACTTTTTGGGGTTTTGCTTTTGTTTCATGAACCACAGCAGGTGCAATCACTTTGCTGACGTTCGCTTTTGCCGCTTCCACTTTTTTGGCTGCCGCCTCTTTGGATTTCGCTGCCGCTTTGGTGATTTCATCGACCTTTTTGCTGAAGAGATCTTTGGTCTCATTGGCTGTTGTTTTGACTGTTTTTACCGGAGCTTCCACTTTTTTGGCAGGTTTCGCAACTACTGCTGCTTTGGCAGGTTTTTCCGCTTCAGGTGTCTCTTCTGTTCCGCTGTCCTGTGCTTTGAGTTTGCGCACCATCTCTTCAAACTTCAGGTCAGTTTCCGCGCCGTCATCGACAATGGGTTCCTGTTGAAAGAGGCTGTTGGTATCTTCAACTTTTTTGCTGAGTTTGTCGACAGAATCGTCAACAGGCTGGAGCATCTGATCGCCTACCTGTGCCAGATTGCTCTCTTCTGTCTGCGGTTTGTTGAAAAGTTTCATCAGTACCAGACCTACAAGAAAGAGCAGAATTAAAGTGGCGGCAAAAAGTAGCATTTTTTTCGTTTTGTCGACATTGGATGTCTCTTTCTCCAGTACTATGTCACTCAAATCGCTTGATTTCTTGGCAGGTTGTTTCAACTTGTCTTCCATCTCTTTTTCTCCTCTTTTGATGTTGATTACTATCTTTTTCATTTACATATGTCTCGCCCAGGATGAACCGCGCTCTTTTGCATACACTTTTTTGGGAAGATTCAAAATATTGAACTCCTTCGGTATGTCGGCATTGGGGAACATTTTCCACTCTTTGGGTACTTTGGTGGCAAGTTTGGCGGAAAGTGTTTTCGCCAGCTGGCACCCCTCGCTGAAAGTGGTGTGCCCTTTGTGGACATAGACGTGCAGGTGCCCCGGTGTCTTGCTTTCATACGCGGTAAAGTTCAGATACCCTTCGTCGCGTAGCAGCAGCTGGAGTCTGTGCCAGAACTTTTCCGTATTTCTGCCGTTGTAGTCGAAAACGATATTTTCCACTTTGTCACGATCGTTGACAAGGGAGTGGGCGACAATGATTTTACCGTTATCATATTCGTTCATGACGGAACGGTTGAGCGGTTTGTCGATGCGCTCATATTTGTCGAAGAAGAGTCTCCCCTTGTAGTTGATCTTATGGACGATTTTATCTCTTTTGATCCAGTAGTGACTGGTGATCATCTTAATAAGGGAGATATCGACATTATACATTGTGCTACAATCCTAGTAAATTGGTCTGTCATAAATGACAAAATTCTGAGCCAGTGCTTTCATCTCTTCTTTGATTTTGGCATGTAGCTCTTTATCTGTTATATTATCCAAAACATCCGCAATTTTACCTGCAATAAGTTCAAATTCTTTTACTTTCATACCTCTTGCGGTTAAGGCAGGAGAACCGATTCGGATACCGCTGGTGACAAACGGGCTTCTGGTTTCACCCGGAACAGTGTTTTTATTGACGGTAATTCCGGCATCGCCGAGTGCTGCGTCGGCATCTTTACCACTAAATTCTTTATTTAAGAAAGAGACGAGAACCAGATGGTTGTCCGTACCGCCGCTGACGACATCGTATCCTCTTTTCATGAGCACTTCCGCCAGCACCTTGGCATTTGCTTTGACATCTTTGGCGTAGGTTTTCCACTCGGGTTTCAGGTTTTCACCGAAACCGACCGCTTTACCGGCAATGACATGTACCAACGGACCACCCTGAATACCCGGGAAGATTGCGGAGTTGATTTTCTTCGCGATATCTTCGTCATTGGTCATAATCATACCGCCTCTTGGACCGCGCAGTGTTTTATGGGTGGTAGTTGTGACAACATCACAGTGCGGGAACGGGCTGGGGTGTTCACCTGCCGCAACCAAACCGGCGATGTGGGCGATATCGGCAAAAAGGATCGCACCGACGGCATCGGCGATTTCACGGAATTTGGCAAAATCGATCTCTCTGGGGTAGGCGCTGGCGCCGCAGACAATCAGTTTCGGCTGTACGATTTTGGCAATATCCATCACACGGTCGTAGTTGATGCGTCCGTCGAGTTCCACACCGTAAAAGAAACTGGAGTAGGTTTTACCCGAACTGCTCACTTTGGAACCGTGTGTCAGGTGACCGCCGTGGCTGAGATCCATACCGAGGATTTTGTCGTACGGCTTCAAAAGCGCCTGATAGACACCCTGGTTTGCCTGCGATCCGGAGTGCGGCTGTACATTGGCAAATTTGCATCCGAAGAGTTCACACGCTCTGTCGATCGCCAGTTGCTCTACCTGATCGGCATATTCACATCCGCCGTAGTAGCGTTTGTAGGGGTAGCCTTCGGCATATTTATTGGTAAAGATACTTCCCATCGCTTCCATGACTGCAGGTGAAGTGAAGTTTTCACTGGCGATCATCTCCAGGTGGTTGGTTTGTCTTTCGAGCTCTTTTTGGAGTATCTCAAAAACCTGCGGATCTTCTTTTTCCATAAAATACATCTATTTGTCCTTTTCTTCTGTGTTGTTTTCTTCGTTCTGGTCGTTTTGTTTCAGCGGTTTCATAGCGGGGAAGAGGATGACATCGCGGATAGAGTGCTGATTGGTCAGCAGCATGGCGAGTCTGTCTATGCCTATTCCTTCACCTGCGGTCGGTGCCATACCGTAACCGAGTGCCTGTACATAATCTTCGTCCATTTCATGAGCTTCGTCGTCGCCGGCATTTTTGGCTTCGATTTGACCGGTAAAGCGTTCGTACTGGTCGATCGGGTCATTGAGTTCGTTGAAACCGTTGGCGATCTCTTTGCCCGCAACGAAAAACTCGAAGCGTTCCGCGATTTCAGGATTTTCGTCGCTGCGTCTTGCGAGTGGACTGATTTCGACAGGATAATCGGTAATAAACGTTGGATTGATCAGTTTGGGTTCGACAAATTCATCGAAAAGCTCTGTCTGCAATTTGGCGACAGAGAGGTTTTTATCGACATCGACACCCTTTTGGCGAAGATAGGCTACCATTTTTTCCTGATCGTTGATAATCTCTTCCGGTACGCCACCGATGGTGACGAGCGACTTTGCCCACGGTACTTTGGCAAACGGTGTGGAGAAGTCGATCTCCATCTCTCCGTACGGCAGTTTGACAGGCAGATCCAGTTCCTGAAGCAGTTTCTCGAAAAGCTCTTCCGTCAGCTTCATGAGATCGTGGTAGTTGTGGTATGCCCAGTAAAATTCGAGCATCGTAAATTCCGGATTGTGCGTATGATCCATACCTTCGTTACGGAAGTTTCGGTTGATCTCAAATACCGCTTCAAAACCGCCGACAATGAGTCTTTTGAGGTAGAGTTCCGGTGCGATACGCAGATAACGCTCTATATCGAGCGCGTTGTGATGGGTGATAAACGGTCGTGCGTTGGCACCGCCAGCGATCGGGTGCATCATGGGTGTTTCGACTTCCAGAAAGCCCTTCTCTTCAAAAAAGCGTCGGGTGATGCTGACGATTTTACTGCGTGTTTTAAAGGTCTCTTTGACATCACCGTTCATGATCATGTCGAGGTAGCGTTGTCTGTAGCGCAGCTCTTTGTCCTGCAGACCGTGAAATTTTTCGGGAAGCGGTTTGATCGCTTTGGCTGCCAGCTGAAGTGCGGTGACATGGAGTGAGAGTTCGCCGGTTTTGGTGACGAACGGAAAGCCTTCAACGGTGATAATATCACCCACTTCGATCAGCTTTTTAAAGACGGTGTTGTAAAAGCCTTCGGGCAGGTTGTCACGTGAGACGTAGATTTGCAAAATACCGTCTTCGTCTTCTATTTTGACAAAAGCGGCTTTACCCATCAGACGCAGAAATTTGATACGTCCGCTGACAGTCGCGGTTTTTGTTTCATCGCGTTTTGCTTCACTGTCCGCCACATAGGCATACTCTTTTTTAAACTGTTCAGTCGTTGTGTCGCGGGTCAGGTTGTGTGGATAGGGGTTGATGCCCATCTCTCTGAGTTGTTCCGCTTTCTGGATACGTTGCTGTTCATATTGATTGTCGAATATCAATGGATTCCTCTCTTTGTAAATGATATGGTTACTGTTTCTGACGGCAATTTTCACAGATGCCGTAAAGCTGCATCAGGTGATCGGTCAGTTTGAAACCGTGCTTTTTAGCAATCTTTTGCTGAAGATCTTCTATGGCGGCATCTTCAAACTCTACAATGGTACCGCACACTTCACAGATCATGTGATCGTGGTGCGGTTTGTTGCCCAGTTCAAATTTTTTCCCCTGCGTGCCGAAGGAGAGCGATGTCGCCAGTTTGTTCTCTTCGAGCAGGTTCAGGGTGCGGTATACGGTCGTGATACCGGTGTTGAGTTCTGGATACTCCTGTTTGACCAGAAGGTAGAGGTTCTCCGGGGTAAAGTGGTCGGGATGGTCGTAGAGTGTTTTGAGGATCGCCTCTCGCTGCGCTGTAAATTTGAGGTTGTTGTTTTTCAGTATGGATTTAAAGGTCTGAAGCAACTCGTCATAGGAGAGGGATTCAATACTTTTCATCCGAAACGTTACTCCCCTTCCTCATCTGTTTTGTCGTTGTCAATTTTAAGACTGTCTTGCATGTTGATCTGTGAGGGATCGATTTTGACAATCTTTGCACCTACTTTTTGAAAGATCGGATACATCATGGAACCTGCAAACATATTATTGATACTCGCTTTGAAGATGCCGATGTTGGAAAAGACATAGATGATGACAGAAAAGATCAAAAATACTTTTGCCCCGCCGACAAAGAAGCCGAGCAGTTTGTCGACCAGTCCCAGACCGCTGGAGTTGACCAGTTTGCCGAGCAGAAAGCCGATCATGACCGCAAAGAGCCAGAAGGCGATCAAAACGGCGATAAATCCGATCAGGTAGAGAGAGCCTTTGTTCTGAAGATTCAAAAAGTTGGTATCGAGAAATTCACCTGCTGCCTGTGCGTAACGGCTGGCGACATAAATACCGCCGATAATGCCGATCAGTCCGAAAACCTCTTTGACAAACCCCCGGAAAATACCTTTGATACCGAGAAAAAGGATAAGTGCGATGGAGACGAGATCCAGTAGTGATATATTTTCCATGAAATTGATAACCTTTACTGTATAGATAGAAGAGATTATAACAAAAATTTACCTTATTGTAAAAGTATAATCCTGCTGAATGGGAAATTAATCATTCTTTTTTAGGCAATATCAAGAGATAAACTCCTGATATCTCTTTACAAAAAGCCTATTTTCCCTTTGAGCTCGTCCGGCTGGGTGGAAATACGCAGGGCATCGTCTTTGGTGACGATGTTTTGTTTGACCAGTTTTTCGAGTGCCTGCGTCTGTGTCTGCATACCTGTCTGCGCCTGGTTGAGCTGCATCTGTGAGTAGAGCTGGTGGACTTTGTTTTCACGGATAAGGTTGGCGATGGCATGGTTGTTGATCATGATCTCTTGTACCGCAACACGCCCTTTGCTTCTTTTGGGAAGCAGCATCTGCGAAATGACCGCGGCGAGTGAGACAGAGAGCATATTTCGTACCTGCAACTGCTCCGATCCTTCAAAGGTATCGACGATTCTGTTGATGGTTTGTACGGCGGAGTTGGTGTGCAGTGTTCCAAAAACGAGGTGTCCGGTTTCCGCCGCAGTTAGTGCCGCTTCGATCGTCTCTTTGTCACGCATCTCACCGATGAGGATGATATCGGGATCTTCACGCATTGCAAACTTAAGTGCGGTGGCGAAACTTTTGGTATCTTCACCCACATTTCTGTGTGAAAAGAGCGCCTTTTTGTTCTGGTGGATAAATTCCACCGGATCTTCCACGGTGATAATATGTTTGTGTTCGGTGAGGTTGATCTCGTTGAGCAGTGCGGAGAGGGTGGTCGATTTACCGCTTCCCGTAGGACCGGTAACGAGAATGAGTCCCTTTTCGCGTTTGATGATCTCTTTGAAAACCGCCGGAGCGCCGAGGTCATCCAGAGAAGGGATCTCAGTGGGAATAATCCTGAAAGCAGCCGCGAGTTCCGTACCGATAGTATAGTAGTAGTTGCCCCTGAATCTGCCGACATTGGGGATTTCGATTGCAAAGTCGACCTCTTTGTTCTCTTCGAGATGTTTTTTCTGTTTGTCAGTGATGAGTGCGTAGCACATCTCTTCGATCGCTTTGCCGTCAAGTTTCGGGAGGTTGAGCGGAACCAGTTTGCCGTCGATACGGATTTGCGGTTCGCTTCTGCTGACCAAGTGCAAGTCCGATGCACCGTGGGCAACGATGTTTTTCAGGAGTGTGTTGATGTCCATATGCTGTTGTTGCGGACGTTCCAAAGTTTCTGTCATATTTTCCCCTATTCGATTATTTTAGGGACAACGAAGAAACCTCCTTCTCTTTTTGGTGCATGTTCCAGAATCGTTTCGATGATTTCCGGATTACTTTTGGGGGTATCCTCACGAAAAGGGGTACCTCCGGCAATAGTCGAAAAAGATGCTTCCTCTTTGTCCAAATCCAATTCATTCAGATTTTCAACAAAATCGACTATTTTGCCAATCTCTTCAATCATGCTTTCTCTCTTTGCTTCTTCGATCTCCAGCGAGGAGAGTTTTTCCAGTTTTTGTAACAGTGTATCGTCAACTTTCATGTAAAACCTTTATTATCTACGTTAATAGTTATGTCTGATCAGTGGTGTATTTTAGCACAAAAGGATTAACATTGGGAGTGAAGGAACTGTTGGGTAGATACCATTGTGGCTGCACTCTCTTTGTCAGGCTTCCTGTTAAAATCCCTCCAAAGTGTAAAAGTGGTACAATGACGGCACAGACAGTAGGAATAAACAATGGTTGAAATGATTTTTATTTCAGGACTTATTTTTAGTGTGATATTAGCGTATGTTGCACATAAAAGAAAGTGGAAAATAGCAGAATACTTTTAAATGTATTTGTAAAAAATGTGATTAAAAAAGAGTTAGCCTTGCTGGCGAATGAAACCCGCCTTTTGAACCAATAGGGCAGCCAAAAAACAGGAAATTTCAATGGAACCGCTTCAACAAATTGAAACAGAAATGTCTCCGAGAGAAGTTTTGCTAAAAGCATTCGGTAAAATTATTGGACAAGAGTTAAATATTTCCAACAATGAAATTGGCTATGAAATGCCTATTAAAGGTGGCTGGGGATATTCAAAAGAAGATGCTGTAATAATTGATAGATTTGATCCTGTGGTTGATCAAAATATCCCATTTAACGGAGTTGCTCTTGAATATATCTTTGCCAGATACAGAGCATATTTGGAGATGATTACTTTTCGGGATGAAGATAAAAGATTTTCCGGCATAGACTTACAACTTGCCACACAAAGACTGATACAAGACGATAGTGGAATCTACGATAAATTGACTTTCAATATCTCAGCTTTACCCGATAAAGATTTTGAAGAACTCAAAGATGAATGGGAAAGTAACTTTGATTCTGATACATTTGATGAAGAGGCTCATTGGAGAAAAAGAGAAGAAAAAACCGTTCATTTTCAACGGGAGTATTGGTTTGAAATTTCAAGCTTCTATGGTCAAGAATTAGGCGGGGTTATTATTGGAGACGTAAGCGAAACTAGA
>JALWRO010000266.1 GCA_027080605.1 Campylobacterales bacterium | reverse complement strand
ATACAGCGTAGCGGTGCAAATTTATTTGCTGATTTATATTTATATTTTCACAGGAGTAAATGATGAAACTTTTTACAAAAATAGCAATCTCTGCAATTGCTTTGGCAGGTATGCTTCAGGCGGACGTAACACTGATCGGCGTTGACGGCGGTCTTACAGTTCTCAATGCAAGAGTAGGATTTAACGCAGGTCTTACAGTAGGCAAAGCACATCACGGAAGTGCATGCCCGGGCACATATACTACCGTAACCACTTCCAGAACATACACCAGCGATCCATGTTCATACGTGTGCGGTCCATGTGTCGTTGTCGAGCCACCTTGTCCAAAACCGGCACCGAAACCCGCATGTCCGTGTCCTTGTAAATAACCCACAGGCATAAGAAGTTCGGACAGATTCTCCGGGCTTCTGCTTCTTTAACTTTTTTCTATTATCATAGTGATTATGGAAAAAAAGAATTTTCACTGCCCTCTTTGCAAAAACAAAAAAACAACACCCTTCGCAAAAGGGGAAAACAGATACTACTATCATTGCCCGTATTGTGACCTTGTCTTTGTACCTTCATGTTATTTTGTCTCTCATGAAGAGGAAAAAGCAAAATATGACCACCATCAAAACAGCCTTGACAATACCGGCTATGTCAATTTTCTCAATCGTCTTCTCATACCGCTTCAAGAGTATCTTCCCAAAGATGCCCGGGGACTCGATTTTGGCTGCGGTCCTGGACCGACACTGCATCTTTTGATGGAAAAGGCGGGATATTCCATGAAACTTTACGACTATTTCTATGCCCCGGATCAGACTGTTTTTGCACAAAAGTACGATTTTATTACTTCCACGGAAGTGATCGAACATTTACATCATCCACTTGAAGAGCTGGAAAAACTGTGGGCATGTCTGAAAGAGAATGGAGTGCTGGGACTTATGACCGCTTTTCGCGTAGAGGATTTCGCAAACTGGTATTATAAAAGAGATTTGACGCATATTGCATTTTATACACCAAAAACATTGCAATGGATTGCAGACTATTTTGATGCTGAGTTAATCATACCCCAAAGCGGTGTTGCAATTTTACGAAAAAAGGCAGGGCACATCTAATAATTATATATATCCCATAGTGAGCATCAGTAAGGTGAGATTGTGCAAAACAATTTCTGAGGCATAGCCAAAGCTATGGCGATGAAATTTTTTGTGCAAGATTACCTTATTGATGCTCACCCTTCGGGCTTTTTATATAATTATTAGATGTGCCCTACACCCATAACCGTCATCACAATCTCCCTGCCCGAAGCACGGTTACGATGTTCACACAGATAGATCCCCTGCCAGATTCCCAGATTGCACCTGTCCTCAATTATCGGAATAGTCAGGGATGTTCCGATAATAACCGACTTGATATGTGCAGGCATATCATCTGTCCCTTCCAGCGTATGTGTAAAATAGGGCTTATCGTCGCACAGTTCATGAAAAAAATTTTCCAGATCCACACGTACTGAAGGATCTGCATTTTCACCAATTGCCAGTGAAGCACTGGTATGTTTGATAAACAGATGCAACAATCCCGTCTGCACTCTGCCAAGCTGATGCAGTTGTGATGCAACTACATCATCAATCAAATGAAATCCTCTGGGAAAAAGCGGTAGTCTGAAGGTTTTTTGCAAAATTTTCATAAATTTATTATAACACGAAAAATTGATTATTTTTATTCTAAATAATAATATTTAGTATATTTAACCAGTATTACCAGTTACACAATTTTTCCACAATTTTCATACCAAAACAGATTAAAAGAAAAAAACAATTTTCCGATATTCGACTATCAGTTACCCAAACAACAAGGAAAATAGTAAGCATGACACCTTTGACAAAAAATTTTTTGGACAATGTTTCTGTCGCAAAAAAATCTTTTTTATTGTTACTTGTCACGACATGCGGCTTGCTGTTTCTGGGTGCCATAGTCCATTTTGGACTTTTCAGTATCAAACAGGAAGTCAACCATATCTATACAGATGCGATTGCCAATATCACCATCGTTCATGAAATGCAAAACATTTGCAATACAGAGTTGCAGCAACATTTACAACATATATTAAACAACGGCACGAACCGATCGCATATTATCCTCGACTTGCAGGAGAGCACACTAAAGATCAATCAGGTATATAACCAACTCAAAGAGACTTCCCCGCATACTGCACAACTATTTGCCCCGTTGCTGGATAATTTCAACAAAACCTTCACACTTGCAAACAACTTGCTTGAAAACAGTAAAACTGAACAATTCAAACATGAAATAGTACCGGCATTTAAAGAGATTATCAGCGAATGTAACCAAATCACCAATAGCGTAATCGACGAAAAGCTCAACGCTGTTACGGCAATACAAGCCAAAATAGACGAACACTACTACGGTACACTGATCAGTACACTCCTGTTCATTATCGTTATTTTATTGCTATCGGCGATTCTTGCCCGTTCTATCTATACCAGTATCAGGAAGTTGATTTTCGGACTTTCCGACATTGTCGCAAAAAAAACACAGGATTATCAGGAGCTTGCCCGACAGCTCGAATACAAGGTCAATAAAGAGGTAATCAAAAACAGGGAAAAAGACCAAATCATGTACCAGCATGCCCGTCTCGCCGCCATGGGAGAGATGATCGGCAATATTGCCCACCAGTGGCGCCAGCCGCTCAATGCACTGACCGTTTTGATTCAGAGTTTCGGCATTAAAAACATGAACGGGAACCTGACACAGGAGTTTATCGATAAACAGGTCGAAGAGGGACTGAGACTCGCAAACCAGATGTCCACAACCATCGAAGATTTCAAAAACTTTTTCAGCCCGCATAAAGAGCGTGAATATTTCGGCGTCGTCAAAGCACTGCGAGAAACACTCGATCTGGTGGAGTTTTTCTGCAAAGATGAACATATCGATATTAGACTGATCGCCAAAGAAGAGATACGTGTCTATGGCTACTCAAATGAGTTTTCACAGGTTATTCTCAATCTCCTGAACAATGCCAGAGATAACTTCAAACACAAAAATATGCAAAAAGACCGAAGAATCATCATCAAAGTAGAGAAGCGAAACCACCCGGAGCCTGTTGTCCTGATATCTTTTATGGATAACGGCGGAGGGATCGATGAACACATCATCGACCGTATTTTTGAACCGTACTTTACGACCAAACACAAATCGACCGGCACCGGCATCGGGCTCTATATGTCCAAGCAAATTATTGAAAAGCAGATGCACGGTCTCATGACGGTAAAAAATATCACTGCTAAAATGGGTTCACACAACAACTATCGCTGTGCTCAGTTTATAATTGCCGTCCCTCTGAAGTAAATAAATTACAACTATTTTTAGTTTATTTATCTTTTTATTTTTATCTAAATTAACAAATAATTTCTGCAAAGCCTCTTATTTATGTTTTTCTTAAAATAAATTTTA
>JALWRO010000265.1 GCA_027080605.1 Campylobacterales bacterium | reverse complement strand
AGTTCCTGCCGCGGGTTCGAGTAGAAAAAAAGTACTTCATGAACAAAAAACAGATCTCAACCGTGCTTCCACTTCCCAGACGGTTCACCAAAGCCTTTCTGGAATCGATCGCAGTGACGGATAAACCGCTCCAAAATCTGAGCGAAGAGGAGCGGCAAAAGCTGATGCAACTCAAATCCTACACCTTCGCCCCCGCCGGAAACTTTGGCTACACCAAAGCAGAAGTGACTGCCGGAGGTATCGCAACAGACGAAATTGACCCCGAAACGATGATGAGCAGAAAGTGCAAAGGGCTTTATTTTCTGGGCGAAGCGCTGGATGTCACTGGGGAGCTGGGCGGGTATAATTTTCAGTGGGCGTTTGCGACGGCGCAGCGTTTGAAAGTATAGTTTTATGATGCATCGGTTGCATCTTCAAAAATGAAAATATGATACAATATATCAAAAAGAAGGTTTATATCATGAGTATTACAGTTTCACAAGTTCTCGAAGATGTAAAATCACTTTCAGCAAAAGAGAGAGCATTTTTGGCACGTTGTCTTATATCTTCTCTTGATATAACAGAAGATGAGAATGTAGATGCTGCATGGGCAGAGTTGGCAAAAAAAAGATATGAGGAATTGAAAAACGGTGTTGTATCACCCCTCTCCTGGGAAGAGATCAAAAAAGAGGCTACGAGCTAGTTAGTTGTAGCGTTTACACGTTTAACATAACAAATAAGGTATATCTGGCAACTATGCAATATTTTTCCAAAGAAGCACTCGATTTCCTTCATGAAATCAGAGAAAACAACACCAAAGAGTGGTTCGAAGCCAATCGTGACCGTTACGAGCGGTTGATTTTAGAGCCGAGTAGGGCGTTTGTGACGGAGATGGGTGAACATTTGCAGGCGCTGGTGCCGACGATCAACGCCGTGCCCAAAGTCAACGGTTCACTCTTTCGCATCTATCGCGATATCCGCTTTCGCAAGGACAAAACACCCATCAAAAGCCGTATCGGTGTGATCTTCTGGCAGGGTGGCGGAAAGCGGATGCAAAGCAGTTCTTTTTATATGCATTTCGATCCCGAAACGGTTTTTTTCGCCGTGGGGATTCGCGGTTTTTCAGATGAAACGTTGCAGAAGTATCGCGCTTATATCAAAGAGGAGCGGCACAGAGAGAGCCTTCATGAAGTGATGGAGAAGCTTGCAAAAAAGGGGTTCCATTTTCCTGAACCCAAGTACAAACGCCTGCCGCAGGGATTTGATAAAGCGATGACCCATCCTGAACTGGCGAAATATGCAAGCATGTATGCTTACAAAGAGCTTCCGCACCCGCCGGAGTTTTTTAGCGAAGCGTTGTGTGACTATGCCTACACACTATACGAAGCGATGTTCCCGATGCAACAGTGGGTGTACGAGATGACGCTCTCATAAACATTCTTCTAAAAAAGATATTTTTGACCGATGACAAAAGAGACGGCTTTCAAACCGTTGTCCTGCCGGTAGTAGCTGAGGTAGAAGTTTTGTGTTAAATCTTTCCTGAAACGGTAGTCGATGCCGCCCTGAATGAAGTACGACTTCAAATCTCCGAGGCGAAAGTCGCTGGAGGCGTATTTTTCGTCTGTGAAATAGTCTTTTCGACCGCTGTAAAAGGAGGCGGCGCTTTGGGTGTAGTAGCGCAGGGTGGTTTGCAGGGTCAGTTTGGAAGTGTATTCATGAAAGAGGGTGGTGCTGAGGGTGTGGGCGTCGAGTTCCCAGTTGTCATGATAGTATCGGTAGCTGCCGTGGAGTGTGGTTTTTGCTGTCAGTGCGCGGCTGTAATCGATTTTGGCGCCGTACCCCTGCCTGTTGTGAGGGCGTCTTTCATTGGTGATGATGGGACTTGTGTCATAATAGCGGACGATATTTTTGTAGGGATTGCTCAAAAAACCGTTTTCGCTATTGTAAAAGAGGGTGAGTTTCGCTTTCGATTTTTTGTCGAGTACTTGGGAATACGCCAGCTGTACGAAGGTGTTGTTCTGATAAAAGGTCTTGCTCGCGCCGCTGTCGGTGTCACAGAGGTCATTGCCACGACACCAGATGAGTACGTAGGTGTGCTGATAGGCTGCGGAAGCTTCGAGGGCACTGTTTTTCGAGGTGTCGAGCCAGTGTTTGTAGCCTAGAGAAACTTCCGGTATGTGGTATTCGTATTCGTTGTTGTATGAGAGTCCGCCGGTCAGTTCGTCGCGGTTCGCCAGCCGTTTTGTCAGTGAGACATTGGCGCTGTAACGGTAGTCGCGGTAGTCGATCAGTCCGTAACCGACATCTTTTTGCGCAATATGTTTACCGCGGGCATATGCTGAAGGATTGCTTTTGGCGTGTTTGTAGGGCGACGCACCGCTGGAAGGGATATAGCTCTTGTCGTACCAGGTCTCCGACGCGCCGGTCAGTGCGTCCATTCCCAGAGAAGCCTGGAGGGTATAGTCGGCACTGAGATCGAGTGTGAGCGCGATATTTGGCGAGACGATGGTGGTCGTTTCGTCATTTTCATCGTAGTAGAGCATCTGGACATTGATGGCGTCCTCCGCCTGAAGTGCGGGTGTCAGAAGCGCCGTGGCACAAAGCACAGAAAGTTTGGTCAGTTGTCTGAATGCTAACGACATCCGCACCCTCCACCGCTCACACCGCCGCCACCTTTGGCACCCTCTTTGGAGATGAAAATATGCTCGTTGAATTTTGTACGGTAAGGATTTCCGCCGTCTTCGCGCATGGTATCTTTGGCAAGGATTCCTTTTTGCCATGGAGAGACTTTGACGCTGCACCCGCTGAGCAACAGAAGCAGAGAAAGAGAGATGAGATACCGCATAAGACCACTTTGTTTTTAATATTAAATTATTATAACATTTGGAATGTAAATAGTTGTTTATGAAAAAGTTTAAAATTTTGTGGCTGGAGGAAGTTTTTCCCGGGGAAAGATAGGTTGAAAACTGTTTGATTTGTTGAAAAATGAACATCTTTAAAGAAGATATTATCTTTGACATCTTCATGTAACTTCTGCTTTCATGTCATGATCTCTTTTCTCAATAACACACAAAATGTTTGTTATTGGATATATTTTTCTTGTTATAAATAGATAATTAGTCATATTTGATTTACTTTTTTAGAGTCCCGCATCGGGGATCCGTAAACCCCACGGCTGGGATGTGGTATACTAACGGGTATGATAGAATACAAAAGCGGAGGACATACAGTGTGGGATTGCAAATACCATATTGTATGGACAACAAAATATCTCAAAGGGAAAAGTTCACACAAACTGCTGAGGAAATTCAAGCACTTGAAGAAACGATACTGGGGACAACATTTGTGGGCGAGAGGATATTGGGTGGCAACAAGCGGGAATGTGACCGATGAAGTGTGGATGGAATATATTAAAAATCAGGAACCACCAAAACCGGATGATGAATTTAAAGTAGTTTGAACGGGAAACCGCCTTCAGGCGGAATGACCGGCTTTCAGCCGTACACTGAAGCCAC
>JALWRO010000264.1 GCA_027080605.1 Campylobacterales bacterium | reverse complement strand
GCTACAAGATGCCTGCAGAAACAAAAGAGGAGCGCATCGTACTGCTCAAACACGCCAAAATAGGGCTCTATGATATCGTCGCTTCATGTGAACGCACAAACTCCAGTGACGCAAACCTCAAAAACTGCACCCTTACCGACATACCCGCCATTCTCAAAACATATCCGAACATTGAACTGATCGCCTTTACCGGCAAAAAAGCGGCAACACTCTACAACCAAGTCTACAACGATCTGCCGATTCGCACCATCACACTCCCATCCCCATCCCCGGCTTATGCCAGCATGCGTTATGAGGAGAAACGGGAGATTTACAGGGCGGTTTTGGAAGAGGTGTGAAACGTGTTATAATACGTTTTATTGAAAGGGAGTGCAGATGCTGGTAATCGATGCAAAAATACCCACACGAAATCTTCCCATACGTCGTATACTTCCAAAATTATTTCAGTCGTTTGTCTATACACAGCTTGATCCCAAAGAACATGAAGGATATAACTACCCAAACGGTAAAAAATTCAAATCGATGAATTTCAAAATTGCTTACGTTGGCAACGAAATCAAAATCAAATACAGCGCTCTTGACAAAGAAAACGAAAAAAGCGTTGCAATGGCGATTCTCAAAGAGGGGCTGAAACTGGGCGAGATACACATCGCCAACACGGAGATATCCCTTATCGACCGAACGCAAAAGATCACCTCTCCCTGCAAAATCAAAGGCTTCATCGCCGCCGCGATCAAAGACGGAACCTCAAACAAAAAGATCTACCTCGAACCCAAAACCCATAAATTTCAGGAGATCATCCATACCCACACACTGCAAAAATATTGGGCGCTCAAGGGGAGAGAGTATTCTCATGAACTTCGCATCGAACTTCTATCACAACAACCCAAACCGCGCATCTTTCACTATAACCGGGGAAGTATCAAAGCTTGGCACGGTGTCTATGAGATCGAAGCGGATGAAGAGATGCTGGAGATGATACTCAACACAGGCATCGGCGCGCATGCGATGCAGGGACTGGGATTTGTGGAGGTTTTGGAATTATGATTTAAAAATTGTCTCTCGCGTACATGTTTCATATAATGTTTAAAATCCCAAAGGGAGATACGAATACCGAGAGACACTTGTAATTTTACCAGAAAAAAATAAATTTCCAAAGGCTTTCTCATATTTCATATAATTAACTTGACAAGATTAAATTTATATGATACCATACGAAAAATTTAGGAGGAAATTCCTATGGATTTTTTTCAGATGAGCATTATGGTATTGGTTATAATATTCTTAGGATTGTTGTTTGCAAGAAATATCACAATCAACATTACTAACCATTTCAAAGACAACGAGTGAAATGATAAATGAAACGATTTGATGAATGGAACGAGATTAAAAAAAAGACCGATCAAAATCATAAAAAGCTTTTTTTTAAAGAGAGGGATATCTTTTATACAAAACTTGGTGAAAATATCGGTTATGAGCAAAACGGGAAAGGTGATAAGTTTCAGAGACCTGTTGTTATCTTGAAAAAATACAATCAAGATTTTTTTCTTGGTGTGCCATTAACCTCTGTACCTAAAACCGGTAAATATTACTTTGCGTTTTCTTTTAAAGAAGACGTGACCAGTTATGCTATACTATCACAAGTAAGAGCATTCGACAAAAAAAGGCTGATGAAAAAAATCGGGATGATCCCGAAAGACAAATTTGAAGAGCTTAAAAAATGTATAAAAGATTTATTGTAAGTTTGCGCTCCCTAAGGAGCGACGATCCCGAAGGAATTTGTAATTGTATTATACACTAATATCGGCAAAAAGTCAAAGAGGTATAACTGTAGAATGAGTTTGGCACACAAATTGTATAAAATTGGCACTTTAGTCACAAAAGATGAAATCAGAGATATTATTGAAATTAAAGATTTTGAAAATCTCGACACTTATCGAACATTACAAATAGATTTTCAAAATGGGCTTCCCACGCTTAAAGAAACTTCTGTTGATTCTTTAAAAACCATGTTTACCAAAAAAATCGGCGGAACCAGCAACTCATACTACCTGTATCCAAATTTTGAATTTCAAAAAGAGGGGAATTTGGTAAAAAAGTTTCAAGCTGCTGCATATACTTTGGAAAACTCTATCATGGTTTATGCAGCCCCAAAACATCAGCAAATGGTTAAGCCAATTGCAGAGTATATTAAAAACTACCGGGAGGATAAACTTGGTTTAAGTAAATATGAAAAAGGCAATTACTTTCTTATTTTGACAATTAACGGAAAAACATTTTATGAGCTTATGCCGGAAGTCTGGGAGAATTATTATGAGAACTTTGTTGATGCGCATATCAATAAAAAAGGTACAGAACAACTACAAGAGGAAATAGATTTTATAACACAAAAAAAAGCTTTATGTGGATACAATCCGAATGTAAAATTTTTTACTTATGACAACTATCATGATAACCTTAAACCTTATATTATCAGCAAACTTCCTATGTCAAAAGAGACGGCAATCGCTATCAAAAAAGGCTGGATGTATGCAATTACACATTTAAAATTTTATCAGAAAGGATTAGAGTATATCATCATCCCCTCAATGGTAAATTTTGAAGAAGATATCTATCGAAATATCCTTCGTTATCTCAAAAACTCCAGCGACATACAAACCATTGCATCCAAAGAAAACTCATTTTTGCGAAGGCTTTCAAAACAGATTGAAACGTTCAATAACAGTGGTATCGCTTTGGATATTCTCTTTACAGATGTCAATGTAACAAATCTTTCAGTCAAAATTTTTGCTACGTTGGAAGACGTACTGCCAAGTCGTATAAATACGGTTGTTACAAAAATGAAGGATTTTCAAGTGAGCGACAGTCCAGCTTACAATGAAGGTCAAGATATAGCTTATCTGAAAGATTTTTTTCTGCACACTGAAAAAACTGCCGATGCAAAAAAATTAAAAGGCTTACAAAACAGGATTAAACAAGAGAAAATAGAACTTGCGAAACTGTTACTGGGATATAAACAAATAGAGTATATAGCACTTTTGTCTCTTTTTGAGCTGCATCGGGAAATCTCATATAATTTTAAAGAATCAAAGGTGGAAAAACGTATGACTGAAACCAAAAAGAAAGACGGGAAAGTTAAAGAGTGGATAGCCTACCCGGATAGTTTTGTCAAAAAAGAAGATAACATTTTACATTTTTTACAATCAATCGATGCAATCAACAACAAAGGGGATAAGGTATGGGCAATGACATAAAACTTTTTTCAAAATTTTTTGAAAAAAAACAAATTGATGATAAAGTATTTTTTCAAAAAAATGCTTTGGTTTCCGCCTATCTTGCAGGTGCATATGCAAGTGCCATCATAGAGAGTTCCTGGGATGGTGTTTATAAAACAGTTGACGGAGAAATGATGCAAGTAAGCAGGGTTTCGGAAAACGAGACATTTAAAAAGTGGCTCTCCAATCAACAGATTACATATAAAAACTTGTTAAAGATTGTA
>JALWRO010000263.1:1664-3510 GCA_027080605.1 Campylobacterales bacterium | reverse complement strand
GTTGTAGTCATCTTGCTGAATGGTGCCGTGGGAAGTGGTGCCTTCGACCACTTTGCCTTCATAGACAGGGTGTTGGGTGCCGACGATTTGTTGTATCTCTTCACGTGGTGAAAGTGGTGGTTGCTGCGGTGTCTCTTCGACGATTTGTGTTGTTTTCTGAGACTCTTTGTGCTCCTCGACCACTTGTTTGCTTTCAGGTGCGGTGCTCTTTTCTACAGAAGTTACCGGTGTATATGCAACAGGAGTAGTGACAGGTGCAGCGACAGTGGGATCGCTCTTTTTGTCCAGCTGTTTCAGGAGGATATGATTGACTTTCTGTGCCTGCATGGGTGCTTTTGAAGGGGTGACAATAGTTCGTTCGCCTTTATTGACCACGACACTTCCCTGTGCCGTTGAGACGACAATCCGACCGTAGGTACAGGCGATAATATCGAGTTTAGGTGATACCTCCCCGATAATCGTTGTACCGCGCACACCGATGGTGGCATTGGCGGTTTTGACTTTGAAGTGGCTGGGCGCGATCTTTCCGATTTTCCCGGTGATCGATTTGAAAAAGCCTCTGTTGATCGTAAAACGCGCCTGGACATTTTTATCGTCAAAGAGATACTCATCTACGCTGAATTGGCTGTTTTGCCCAAGGGAGATGACAGTTTTGTCATTGAAAACGATCTGCAGTTTGCTCTGCGGTGACGTATGGATATGGTCGTGTTTTTCCAGTTTCGTGCCGACTTTGACGCTGATATGCTGCGCGCCCCGTTCGAGATCGGCAGTGCCTCTGAGAGCAGTGATTTCACCTATGCTTGCCATAAGTGAAGAGGAGATAAGCAACAGTGCCATTGAGTACTTCATGATCTATCCTTTAAAAGTGATGTTTGTATTCCAGTGTATAGTTGTTTTTGGTGTAGGAATAGGTGTTGATATTTGAGTTGTTGTCGGTGTAGCGGTATGTTGCCGTCACCGACTTTTTCGGGCTGATCTTTTGTGTCAGCGAAAGAGCGTAGTAACTTTTTTTGTCCCGGCGTTTGTAGCCGAGGATAGTGTCGAGTCGGGTGAAACGACTCTCTTCATAGCCTGCGACTATCGAGATCCACATCTGTTTGAAGAGTTTGCGTCCCGCATAGAGCTTGCCCTGCATAACATTTTTGGCGATGTCGTAGCGTTTGTCCTCTTTCGCGTCATATTTCTGTACGCCGGTATCCAGGCTTCCTTCCCACTTTTGATTATGATAGCGTATGCCCGCACCGCCGCCCAGCAGCAGATAGTCTCTGTTTTTGGCAAAGACGGTGTGGTTGTCGTTGAAGAGAAGGGAGGTTTTGAGTTGCAGATGTTTGGTTGCCTGATAGCGCAGGGAAGGGGCGGTATAGAGGTTGTGGCTGATCTCCCTGCCGCCAAGATAGACAATATTTGTCCCGACCGGTGCGATCAGGGAAAATTTTTGGAATTTTTTGATTACCGCGGTGGAGAGGTCGAGCAGGTTGAGATTGTTTCCTTTGGCGGTGTGTAAGAGTTCATTGTAGCTGTAGAGGGTGGTGTAGAGGGTAAACTTTTCTGCTTTGTATGTATGGGTAAATCCAAAGGCTGCCGTCGCAAAGGTACTGTCTGTTTTTCGGGTATCGTTTTGGAGCAGGTAGGGACCGTACTGTGTCGTTTTACGGTTGGTGGTCAGGTTGATATTGTCATCGTAACCTGCACCGACGGAAATCCAGCTGTGGAAACGCGCTTTGGTTTTTTGGATGGCGATTTGTTTCAGATATTTGCAACTCTCCTCTTTCCATTCTGTTTGAAGCAGTTTTTGAAACTCTTTTTCGGCTTCCTCCGGAAATCCCAGTTGTAAAAGGGTTTTGGC
>JALWRO010000263.1:0-1654 GCA_027080605.1 Campylobacterales bacterium | reverse complement strand
CTTCTTCATATGATTTCTGGCGAAAAGCGGTGACAGCCGTTGTAAAAAGCGACGGTACATGAGATATTGTTTGTGGTTTCGGTTGATGTACCGGTGCGGGCTTTAGTTCGGCAGCCGGTTCTCTTTTTTGGATTTTAGAGAGTTTGATGATGTAGGCGTCGGGATAGGATCTGCGCACTTTTTTCAGGAACGACTGCGCAGTTCTCTTCTCATCGAAAGGTTCTGAGACAACGCTGTAGTAGCGGTTTAAATGGATAATCTGTAGTGGAAGGTCGGTGCTGAGCAAGGTTTCTCTGGCATACGTTGGATTGGCATAGGCACCAAGTTTGACAAAATAGTAGGATTTGGTGCGTGAGGGATCGGTGCTATGGGCACTGTAAGCGGATGCCATGAGCATACTTTGAGAAAATAAAAGAAAAAAAAGCAGCAGAAATTCTCTTTTTCGCACCATAATGACTTGCCTTCATGAAGTAAACCTATTACTCTTTATATCGGCATATTTTCATTTTTCTTAAAAAATAGCTAAATGGTATCTTTCTATAGCCGGATTTAATTACTTTGGCTATAATCTCCTCATGATAAACAGATACCCAACCAAAAAAATATATGTAGGCGATGTGGCTGTGGGCGGTGACGCTCCTGTATCGGTACAGTCGATGACATTCAGCAAAACGGAAGATATCGAAGCGACGCTGGATCAGATCAAAAGGCTCCATTTTGCGGGGTGTGATATCGTTCGTCTGGCGGTGCCGGATGAAGCGGCGGCGCATGCGCTTAAAGAGATCAAGGCGCAGAGTTCCCTGCCGATTGTGGCGGATATACACTTCAACTACCGTCTGGCGCTGATCGCGGCGGAGTCGGTGGACTGTATTCGCATCAATCCGGGAAATATCGGTTCCAAAGAGCGGATCAAAGCGGTGGTCGATGCCTGTAAAGAACGCAATATTCCGATTCGTATCGGGGTGAACAGCGGTTCGCTGGAAGAGCAGTTCGAAAACCGTTACGGGCAGACACCCGAAGGGATGGTTGCGTCCGCGCTCTACAACATCAAATTACTCGAAGATTACGATTTTACCGACATCAAAATCTCCCTCAAAGCGAGCGATGTGCAGCGTACCGTCGAAGCGTACCGGACACTGCGTCCGCAGGTGCCCTATCCGTTTCATCTGGGGGTAACAGAGGCGGGGACACTCTTTCACTCGACGGTCAAATCCTCCATCGCGCTGGGAACATTGCTGCTGGAAGGGATCGGCGATACAATGCGTGTGTCGATCACCGGCGAACTCGAAAAAGAGATCGAAGTCGGCAAAGCGATTTTGAAAGATTCCGGCGTCGTCAACGAAGGACTCAATATCATCTCCTGTCCCACCTGCGGAAGGATCGAAGTCGATCTGGTCAAAGCGGTGGCTGAGGTGGAGGAGCGCACCAGACATATCAAAGCGCCGCTCGATGTTTCGGTTATGGGATGCGTCGTCAACGCGATCGGTGAAGCCAAAAGCGCCGATGTGGCGATCGCCTACGGCAAAGGGAGCGGTCTGGTCATGGTCAAAGGGGAAGTGGTTGCCAAACTGAAAGAGGATGAACTGGTGGATAAATTTTTAGAAGAAGTGGAAAAGGCGGCAAAAGAGTACGAATGACACAAAATCAGCTACAC
>JALWRO010000262.1 GCA_027080605.1 Campylobacterales bacterium | reverse complement strand
GTATGAGAGGTAATGTCCCAGTCATCATCGCAAAAACGGTAGTCGGTAATACTGCTCAGATCTTCACGCAGTGCCTTGGTATAGTTCAGCGTCACACCGTAAGCAGTTCGACTTCCGGGTTTTTGCTCTTCGGTGATTTTCGGTTCTGTATCGTAATAACGCACGACGCGCATATACGGATTGCTCAGATAACCGTTTTCATGAATATAAAACAGGGATGTCTTTACCAGTGACGTTTTATCAACTATCTGTGTAAAACCGACTTCACTACTGACTACCTCCAAATCTTTCACCACCGCACTCGCACCGCTTACACCATCGCAAACATCGTTCCCAAGAGAACAGTAGACAAAGACATCGTTGTTTTGGTACGATACACCTGCCGTTATCGACCGATTCTTACTCGCATCGAGATAGTGCAGATATTCAAGTGAAAGCTCTTTGGAAGTGTAGTCGTACTCATCGGAGTAATTCACTCCGGCAGTCAGTTCATCCCTTGATGCAAACCGTTTGGTCAATGTCAATCCCACAGCTTTGCGTTTATCTTCATACTCAACAGGGCCATACGTAATATCGTTTTTGTATACGACACCTTCGGGCAACTTTGCACTTGCACCGCTGAACGTATCGTACCAGGTGGGGCTCGCGCCACTGACACTGTCGTGTGTGAGCGTCAGGTTGAGTGTATAGTCGGCGCCAAAATCCTTATTGATCTCGATCGCCGGTGTATACACAGTCGTCTCACCACTCTCTTCATCGTAGCCCATAAACTGTACATTGACACAGTCTTCCGCCGCTGCCTGCACGGCAAGCAGTGCAGAAAGCACCAGTGCATGTCTGATCTTCAGTTGCATCCGCACCCTCCTCCGGCGACACCGCCTCCGCCTTTACTCGCCTCTTTGGAAAAATAGATATGTTTGGAGAACCTGGTAAAGAGGGCATTGCCGTTGTCAGGTTTCATACGCTCTTTTGCCAAAAGTCCCTTTTCCCAGGGCTTTACATTTTTGACGGCACACCCCTGAAAAAGCAGCACCAGAGCAATCATTACCCACCTCATCGCAATGCCTCTGTCTTTTCATGTAACAGTTTGTCGATATCATCTTTCGCACCCAAAATCAACGCTTCCACTTTACCGTTCTTGACAATGTAAATCGCCGGCATACCGATGGGATCGAAATATTTGATAATCTCTCCTTTAGGATCGTCCAATACTTTAAACTGTAGTGATTTTTTAGCTTTTAATGCTTGCTGAAATGCTTTACCTTCTTCAACATTTTCATCCACATCAATGCCGATCACCTCAATGTCCTTTCCCTTTTCATTTTCCGCAAAACGATTCAGATACGGCATCTCTTTTTTACATGAACCACACCATGATGCAAAAAAGTCGATCACATAGATCTTATCTTTTTCAAATCCCAGTTTTTTGAAGATCACATCATCCAGGCGATCCCCCTTCTGATATGCCAGAAGAAGGGTCACCGTTACTGCAAAAAGCAATACTATCATTCGCATCACTCAGCCTTTATTGCGCTATCGTGATTGCACCCGGTGCCTCTTCACGTGTTTGACCGTATCGTGCATGACAGTAGTTACAATCCGCATAGGCTTTGCCTTCATGATAAAACTTCGTGGACTGATTAACCACCGTACCGTTTGCATCAAGTACTTTTGCCTTGAAATTGCCTGTAATCTTTTTGATCGGCATTGAGAAATTCTCTCCTTTCCCTTTGGAAACAGCTGCAAGCAGTGTTGTTCCGTCCTCAAACTCCAGTTCTACTCTGTAACCGTATGCCGACTTGGTACCGTTAAGATCCTTATATATTTTTCCACCCGCAAGATTGTGACAAATCATACAGTGTCTTCCGTGACAGTGATCGCGCGGGGCTTTGTTGAAACCGGTCGGATCCGTATTTGTCAGCTGGACAAGTGAATTCTCTTTCAGCAGATTCATATAAAAAGCATCGACATGGTAGTTCGTATCGTTTTTGGCATAGAGTACGATACCACCGTCACTGTCTACCGTCTCCGTCAAATAGCGATAATTGGTAAGGAAGGTCTGGAAATTATAATTCGGTGCTTTACCCAGGGAGATACCGTCATCCATCGGATGCGCAGGGTCGATAGCCTTGAGCGTTCCGCCGCCGAAACTGTCGGTATCATCCACTCTGACATAAGCATACGGTTCATACGGATACGATGCCGCCGTATCGAGCTTACCGGCTGTTTTAGCGGAAATACCTGCCCAGAAACTGTTTGCTCTACACTCTGTTTTGCCATCTTTGAAAATACACGCCCGATATGCGGTATCACCGCTTTTTGGATCGAGACTGTATAGTTCGTATAAAAATATGTCACCCACACCGAGTGTGACATATTTGTACCCTTTGGTTTTGCTGTTCTCTACCAGTACAATCGGTTTTTCACTACTGCCATCTTTTTTCAACGCCATCAAAAGCGTATCGCTGCCAACGATCACCCATTTGTCCGTTACCGCACGAATACGCTCCAGACGATCATCTTTCTCTTTGGTCAGTTTAACCGTCTTACCCGCTAACAGATCGGTTTTGTAGAGATTACCGTCCGTTGCGATAAAGTAAAGTGCACCACCCTTGAAACTGCTGGTACCGTGTCCGGTTTTAATCGTTTGCCCCAGTGCGATCTCTTCAAAAGTACCGTCCTTTTTATCTACCTTGTAGAGTTTGTCACCGATTAAAACGGCACTGTATGTCGTTCCGGGCACATCCCCTTCAAAGTCTCTGCTGCCCGCATCGAGAATGTCAGTGCAAGCAGAAAGGGTCATATCACACTTTTGTACTTTTTTGGCATCGCTGTCATAAACCAGATATCCGTCTGCAGGACTCCCGTATGCCGGATAGGTGACAGTCAGCACTTTTTTATTTCCCAGCACTATCGGTGCATCGGTCGCTTTCATCTGCGGTGTAATCAGGACGGAAGTATTGCCCTCTTTGGCACTTAGATAATATCGTGTACCCAGATAGTCTACTTTCGTATAAGAGACAGAGGAGAGATTCCCGGCACTGCTGTTTTGCATCGCCTGAGGCTGACCGTTGCTGTTTTGCATCGACACACTATAGGCTTTACCGTTTGCAACATAGAAGAGTTTGTCACTGTGCAAACCGGAGTATGTTCCGTTTGTAGCGTTATATTCAAATGCCGTCGAAATGACAGGATAACGGATATCACTGATATTGTCTTCCGATACAAGCACTTTGTCCGGCGCACTGTCAGCAATGACCCGTACATTTTTCAGCGCGCCTAAACCCTTTGGATCAACTTCTCCGTAAAAGAGATAACTCTTTGCACCTTTTTGCGGTGAAAGTTTGTAAAGTGCAGCATCATTTACCACATTATCTCCGCTTCCTCCTCCGCCGCATCCTGTAATCGTCACCACTGCAGCAGCAACAACTGCTGTAAATGCTAAACTTCTTTGTTTCATGTTATGCCTCCTTGAAAATGTGGAGCACATCATAAAAAACCAAAGTTAAGTAATCGTTA
>JALWRO010000261.1 GCA_027080605.1 Campylobacterales bacterium | reverse complement strand
GATGCTGAGCAGGTTGACACCCTCTCCCTCCGTCAGTTCACCGCCGCCGAGTGTCAGTGCGTTGATAAAACGGCATTTGTCTTTATAGGGCTTGGTCAAATCCTGCAGCAGCAACGCTTTTCGCCGAATATTGGTCAATGCCTCTTTTTTCATCGCTTCATCGATCGTACCATCCTTTTGCTGCGCACGTTTGGTCGCAAGACGATCGGCAATGAGACTGAAAAGCTGTGAACCGGTGATACTTCGTACAATCTGCGACGGAGACTCCAGAAAAATTGTGGAATTGACATAGAGGTAAAATGCATGCAGATAGGTTGCCAGATCTTTGTTGATTTTGGAGTGCCGGAGAATGGGGTTTTTGAGAAACTTCTCTTCAAAGCCCATCTTTTTGAAACGTGCCGCGCTCTCCTCTTCGATAATTTCGTCAAAAAGTCCCAGTTGATGGTTGACGATACCCCTCTTAAACGGATTTTTCTTCTCTTTGGGGTGAATGATCCCTTCCAGAATATTGCCGTCACCCACTTTATAGAGGGCATCGAAAATATCTTTGGCAAAGACACCCCCTACCCCTTTGGCATACTCAAAAATATGGACAAAACTCATCAAGTCCCGCGGATTGATCAAAATCGTGAACATATCGAGCATCGCCTTAACCTCTTTGGCATCGAAAAAGCTGGTACCGCCTTTACGTTTGGAGTTGATCCCAAGCTCACGCAGATGCGCTTCGATACCGTCGGCGCTGGCATTGTTGCGAAAGATCACGGCGATATCTTCATGAGGTGTTTTGGACGCTTTAATCTTCTGTGCAATACCCGAATACTGGTCAAACAACTCTTCAAAGATCATCAGCTTTGGCGGCGGGAAATTGCCTTCTCTGGTCACTTCCAGTTTTTTGGGGTAGATTCGCGGATTTTTTTCGATCACTCTGTTGGCGAGCGAGAGTATCTGCCCGCTGGAGCGGTAGTTTTTATTGAGCGAAAAGACACGCGCATTGTCAAAACGGTCGGCGAATGAACCGATAATATTGATATCCGCTCCGTTAAACCCGTAAATACTCTGATCGTAATCACCTACACAAAAGAGCGATTCACGCTGAAAACCGTCGATCAGCGACCCCTGCAGCCGGTTGGTATCCTGATACTCATCGACCAGAATCTCCTGAAATTTCACCCCCTCTTCATCGAGATAGATCTTAAAATCAATCAGCAGATCGTTGAAATCGACGTAGCCGAAACGCTTTTTGAGCTCTTTGAACTCTTCGTAAATATCTTCATAAATCTCTGCGTAAATCGCATGGTCTGGTGCCTGTTTACTCATCCATTCCCCAAAGCTCTCTTCACACACCATATTTTGATAGAGCGAATGCATATCGTAGAGGTGTCCTGCCGAATATGGCATCACTTTGGAGTCAAAATAGGAGAAGTTACGCTTCTCATGAATACTGCGCAACACCATTTTCAACTCTTTGGGCTGTTTGAGTACGATTTTCCTGCCGCTTGCTTTGAGAATCTTGTAACTGATGGCATGAAACGTACCCGCCTGAATCTTTTTGGCAACCTTTTCGTCGAAGTAACGCCCTACCCGCTCGACCATCTCCGCCGACGCTTTGTTGGTAAATGTCAGCAACAGCAAATCTTCCGGCTGTACCCCCTTGCTCAGCAAGTAGCCGATACGCGCGACAATGGTCGAAGTCTTCCCTGTACCCGCAGAGGCAATAATCAGGTTATTTCCGTACGGAGCAGTCGCCGCGGCGTACTGCTCCTCATTTAGTTTAGAGAGTGGCATGAAATTCTTTGTATTAAGATTGGATAAATTGTAAGATTTTGGATTCTATGGCATCTTTTTCCACGATATCCTTATGAACGATCTCTTTTTCAAAGAGCGCACGGACACGCGGGGTAATGTCGATACCGAGTTTTGCAGAGATCTCATGAAGTGCTTCGAGATCGCTTTTTTTGTCACTGTTCTCTTCGATTGCCATCAACATCGTCGGAGCAAATTTTGTCCACTCGGCAGTCGAACAGATCACCATAGGCAATGCTTTTTCTTTCAGGTTTTCATACGCTTTGAGACACGTTGCCGTATGCGGATCCATCACATACCCTTTGTCTGCATAACGTTTGATCACCTTTTGTCCGTATGCATCATCACTGTCAATCGCCGCAAAATCTTCCTGCAACGCCGCCAGTTCATCCGCCGTAAGCGTATAGCGATCCTCTTCCGCCAAAGCGTCCATCATCTCTTTCGTACGCGCTGCGCCGAATTTGTCAAAAAGCACACGTTCGACATTGGAAGATTTGAGAATATCCATCGCCGGCGAGTTGGTCAATATCAGCTTTTTGTTGTGAATATCGTATTCCCCTTTGTTGATCAATTCCGCCAGTACATTGTTGGCATTGGATGTGATCAAAATCTTCTCTACAGGAAGCCCCATCTTTTTGGCATAGTAGGCGCCAAGTGCATTGCCGAAATTTCCACTCGGTACGGTAATGTAAATTTTCTCACCGTTTTCGATCACGCCCTTTTCAAGCAGCGCCAGATAAGAGCGAATATGATAGATGATCTGAAAAATGATACGTCCGAAATTGACAGAGTTTGCCGCGGAGAGGGAGATGTGGCTCTTTTGCAGCTGCTCTTTGAACGTATCGGAAGCCAGCAAACTTTTCAGTGCACTCTGGGCATCATCGAAATTGCCTTTGATACCGATCACTTTCAGATTCGGCGCCGCTTCCGTCACCATCTGCAGACGCTGTACGTCACTCGTACCACCGTCGGGATAGAGGCAGGCAACCTGAATATTCTCTTTACCGGCAAAAGCTTCGAGTGTCGCCGGTCCCGTATCACCGCTGGTGGCGGCGAGAATCAGGTACTTTTTATCGATCTTTTTCGCCAAATCGGAGAGGATATATCCAAACGGCTGCAACGCCATATCTTTAAAGGCACGTGTCGGTCCGTGGTAGAGTTCGTTGACAAAGAGATCCTCTTCGATCTGCACCACCGGTGTCGTATCTTCCGGATCGTCGAAATTTTTATAGAGTGCCAGCGCCTCTTTGATGACCGCATCATCGATGTCAATAGCAAACATTTTCAGAATTTTCCAGGCAAGCTCCGGATAAGCTGTCGCTTTATTCTCCTCCAGAAATGCCGCATCGATTGCAGGCAGACTCTCCGGCACATACAAACCGCCGTAACTGGCACTTGGATTTAAAATCGCTTCCGAAAACGGAACTTGCGGTTTAAAACCTGCCGCGTTGCCTCTTGTCTCTATAAAATTCACATCTTCTCCTTTTTGATCACGGTACCGATTCCTTCACTCGTAAAGAGTTCCAGCAAAATAGAATGTTCAATTCGCCCGTCGATAATATGCGCTTTCTCCACACCGCCGTCGATCGCTTCGAGACAGGCATCGACTTTGGGTATCATGCCGCCCTGAATCGTACCGTCCGCTTTCAACGCATCTACCTCAGCTTCACTCAGTGTGGATAGCAGCGCTTTCTCTTTATTCCGCACACCCAGTGTGTCGGTCAA
>JALWRO010000260.1 GCA_027080605.1 Campylobacterales bacterium | reverse complement strand
GTACCGATACAATTCAAAGCGATTGTAGAGAACAAAGATATCGGTTATCTTAAAGTTGGCATGCCGGTAGCGATTAAAGTGGATACGTTTAATTTTCAAAAATATGGGTTGATCGACGGTGTAGTGACAAAAATTGGCGCAGATGCGATACAAGATAAAAGAAAAGGCTTGGTTTATGAGGTGTATATCAAACCAAAACAAACTTCTCTGATGGTAGAGGGAGAAAGAAAATACTTGATGCCGGGTATGAGTGCAACTGCTGAAATGAAAGTTGGGAAAAGAAGAATTATTGAGTTTTTTGTTTATCCTCTGATTAAGTATTTTAAAGAAGGAATCAGCGTCAGATAAAATATAACTAACACTGCGTGATTTTTGGCAGTGTTAGTTACCTTCTATAGGTTTTTATTCTAAAAACCATCTTCCAAACAAAATTCTGCTAAAATTTTCTTATGAAAAAGTTTACTTTGTTACTCTCTTTTATCCTTCTTATGACATTGCCGGTTTCGGCGAAGTCGCGGCAGGAAAACTTCTCTCTGGTCATCAGCGGCGGTATCAGCTTAGGCGCATATGAAGCGGGTTATAACTGGGCGCTGTTGAAGTATATGACGTATCTAAAATACTACTCCACCCGGACGGATATTGATATGAAGTCGATAGCGGGAGCTTCGGCGGGGGCGATCAATACGTTGATGTCCACACTTGCCTGGTGTCGTAGCAAAGAGGCGCTGGATGTTAATAATACCATCGATGACAATCTCTTTTACCATATGTGGACAGAGGTCGATTTTGAGGATTTACTGATTGACAAAAACGGTGTGCAGGATCCGAATAATACTACTTCTCTTTTCAGCAGACGCAAGATCGAGAAGCAGGCGCAGAAGATTGTGGAAGAGATGCACCGCCCGCTCTATGACAGAGAGTGTCGTGTACCGTTTGGGTTTGCGGTGACGCGGGTAGAACCCAAACGGGTGACGATCAGCGGTATTTCGCTGGAGAACAAGCTGTTTCATATACCGCTTCAATTTGAAGCGAATGCTGAAGGGCGGGGAACGGTGTATGACGACAGAGGTTTAAGACGGAGCAATATTATCCATCTTTCTGAAACGGGCAAGGTTGGCGACGATGCTCTCAAAAAGGCGATGTTTGCCTCGAGTGCATTTCCTATTGCTTTTGAACAGGTGGATTTGACATACTGGTATAAAGGTGTGCGTGAAAATGCACTTTTTCTCGACGGTGGTGTTTTTGACAATGTACCGCTTGACCTTGCTATCCGTCTGGCGGGAAGCCGGAGCAGTGATTATATCTTTATGGATCCCAAAAATATGCGTCGGAAATATCTGCCGCTGAGTGCCCGTAAACTGGAACAGCCACAGAGCAGCCCGGTCAATACGGCAATAGAACTGCTGTTTGATATTTTCAGTGCGTCGGAGTCGAGTGTACTTTACAATACCCTCTCGGAACATTTTGGCAGTGACTCCAGGAAGATTCACCTCTCAGACAGGTATTTCCCCATTACTGGGATGCTGCTGGAGCACTTCGGGGCGTTTCTGGATCATGGATTTCGGGAGTATGACTATTACATCGGTGTGTATGATGCCATTGTCAACAGTGCGAAATATGTCTGCGGGCTGGACAACGGTGCCTGTTTTCAGCAGGCAAAAGAGACGATTTACAAAATATTGGTCAAAAATTCTCCACGCGCGGAGGGGTTTTTGAACTTTTTGTCGCGGGAAGAGTCTGGAGAGCCCTTTGTGCCCGGAGACTATAAAGTAGATTCGGATTTCATGAAGATATATGAAGCGTTGAAAGGTGTTTCGATATACGATATGCAGGATTTTCACAGTTTTATAAACAAACTGAAGTCCAGCGGTTACCGGGCACAAAATGCCTATCTTCAGCATGCATTGGATTACCCGGATGAGTGGTATCGTCAGACGCTGGCGTCGATCGTGCAGCGTGTGGTGATGCTGGAGCGGAAGAACTCGAAAAATCTCTCCAAAACAATCACCGCCGTGGCAGCGTATACGGCAGGCTCTTTCTACCGGCACAAAAGCGGTTATGTCTACAATCCCGTCTCCGCACCGCTGGATCAGGATAAACTGTGGGTCAAGATGTTGCCCTATGAAGTGGCGATCGGGAAAAATATGCTCTCGCTGGGATATGAAAACTACTACTTTTTCGACCACAACAAGTGGTATCTGCCCCGGGCGCTGGAGCTGAAACCCTCCCTCTCATTAGAGATACAGAACAGACAAAATCAAGTCTCGTTCGCCCGTCTCGATGCCAACCTGAACTTTGAACCAAAACGCGATATTGTCAGCGTCGGGTTTGGTACTTCGGTGTTCAGAGACCTGGACAATACGATAGACAAAGGGTTTGATTTCGGCGGAAATATCTATGTCGATTTTCTCAATATGGTGCGTATTACTGCCGTCAGACGGGGTGACTATACGGGGCAGGATTGGTATGTGTACGTGGGGATCAACGATATACCGAGTTTTGTCTATTGGTTGTTTGCGGAGTGAAGGGCTACATCTGCACTAAACGATAAAAAGCTATAATATCTTCATCTTTTTTGCAGGAGCGGTGAATGATCTCTTTGTATGGTAGCGACCCTCAACAAAAGCGGCGTGAGATAAAGGCATATTTCAACGAAACCTACGATCAGTACGAGACTTTGTTCGAGTATATGGCTGACGATGCAGCGTTCTACGCGCGTCCGGACAGGCTGCGGCATCCGTTGATCTTTTACTTCGGACATACGGCGGTCTTTTTTATCAATAAACTTATCATTGCCAAAGTGATCGACAAGCGGATCGATCCGAAGCTGGAGTCGATTTTCGCGGTCGGTGTGGATGAGATGAGCTGGGATGATCTGGATGAGAAAAACTACGACTGGCCGGGCGTGGCGGAGACGAGGGTGTATCGTGACAAGGTGCGGGAGCTGGTCAACGGATTGATCGATACGCTGCCGCTTTCGCTTCCGATTACCTGGGAATCGCCGTGGTGGGCGATCTTGATGGGGATCGAACACGAGCGGATTCATCTGGAGACATCCTCGGTATTGATGCGTCAGCTTCCAATCGAGATGGTACGTAAAGAGGGTGCCTGGCAGGTGTGCGAGGAGAGCGGCGATGCGCCTGAAAACGTGTTAGTGCCCGTACCTGGCGGGAAGGTGCGCATCGGCAAACGCAGGGAGGATGATTTCTATGGATGGGATAACGAATACGGAGTTCATGAAGCTGATATTCCCGACTTTTTCGCCTCGAAGTATCTGGTCAGCAACGGTGAATTTTTGCGTTTTGTCGAAGAGGGAGGATACCAAAACGATCTCTTCTGGGAAGAGGAGGGGGCGGCGTGGAAAGCCTACACGAAAGCGAAACATCCGACTTTCTGGATACGCACCGAAACGGGGTATATGCAGCGGCACTTCAACAAAATCGTTCCTTTGCCGCTCGATCATCCCGTCGATGTGAATTACCATGAAGCCAAAGCGTTTTGCAACTGGCTGTCGCAGAAAGAGGGGCGTTTGCTGCGATTACCGAC
>JALWRO010000259.1 GCA_027080605.1 Campylobacterales bacterium | reverse complement strand
ATTCGGCATTGAGTGTTTCGAGATTTGCCAAAACAACAAGCTGCTCTGCGGTAGCGTAATCTCTTATATTACCTTTTTTGTCGCTGTTTTTTTCTTGCCATTGTTTGGCGGTCATGCCAAACAGCGCTACGTTTAAGAGATCTGCCTCTGTTGCATAGATGAAGTTGATCTTGTTTTTGGTTATATCTGGCGGTATGAGGTTGTTTTTGATCGCATCGGTATGAATATGATAATTCATCTTGACTATCGTTCTTTTGATATCCCATCCGATTTGTTGTTTTTGGATTTCTTCCTCTTTGAGTCTTTGAAACTCTTTGATGAGAAAAAGCTTAAATTCAGCACTTATCCAGCTTGCAAATTCAAATGCTATATCTTTGTGAGCATAGGTGCCGCCGTATCTGCCAGATTTTGTTTTGATGCCCATCGCTTTTGTTCTTTCACACCATTGACTCGGCGAAAGTGTAAAGCTGTTTAATCCTGCTTCACTTCTAAAGGAGTCGAATTCGACCCCTTTAAAATCTGGATTGTTAATTTTTTCCCATAGTCCTAAAAATTCTATAGTGTTTTTGTTTCTTAACCAGTTTTTAATGACATCTTTTGGTGCATCACTGTTTTTGGTTCTGGCGATATCTGTTAGTGAGATAAAGTCATCTTCGACTATAGAAATTTTTTGTTTCTGGACTATGATTTTTGTGGGCATCTTCTGCTTCTCTACTCAAAATAGTTCATGATGGTATAGCCGCCATCTTTGAGGTACTGGTCTTTAGTCATCAATTTAAGGTCGTTTTCCATCATATCATCGACAAGTTCATTGAGGCTATACTCCGGTATCCAGCCCAACTTCTCTTTGGCTTTGGTGGCATCGCCAAGAAGCAGATCGACTTCTGTAGGTCTGAAGTATCTCGGATCGACGGAGACAACCTCTTTCCCTAATAATTCTTTAGGGTTGAGGGAGCTCTTGGAGGCTCTTTCATTAAATCTTGCTTCATTGATATAGGAGACGATACCTTTTTCATCAACACCTTTACCTTTGAACTCCAGTTCTATTCCCACATAGTCAAACGCCATCTGTACAAAGTCTCTGACAGCAGTCGTTTTTCCGGTAGCAATAACCCAGTCTTCGGGCTCGTCTGCCTGCAGGATCATCCACATCATGCGTACATAGTCTTTGGCATGTCCCCAGTCTCTTTTGGCATCGAGATTTCCGAGGTAGAGTTTATCCTGTAACCCCAGGGCTATTTTAGATGCTGCTCTGGTAATCTTTCTGGTGACAAATGTCTCACCTCTTACCGGAGATTCATGATTGAAAAGGATACCGTTACAGGCGAACATATTGTACGCTTCTCTGTAGTTGACGGTAATCCAGTAGGCGTACATCTTGGCAACGGCATAGGGGCTTCTTGGGTAAAAGGGTGTCTTTTCGGTTTGAGGAGTCTCTTGTACTTTTCCGTAGAGTTCACTGGTACTTGCCTGATAGATTCTTGTCTTTTTCTCCAGTCCAAGGAGTCTGACCGCTTCGAGGATTCTGAGGGTTCCGGTACCGTCTGCGTTAGCGACATACTCCGGTTCTTCAAAAGAGACAGCGACATGACTCATCGCGGCAAGGTTGTAGATCTCATCTGGCTGAACTTGTTGGATGATGCGTGTCAGATTGAGACTGTCTGTCATATCACCGTAGTGGAGGATAAAGTCTCTGTTCTCTACATGAGGATCCTGATAGAGGTGGTCTATTCTGTCTGTGTTAAAAAGAGATGTTCTTCTTTTGATACCGTGTACGATGTAGCCTTTTTTGAGTAAAAACTCTGCCAGATAGCTACCGTCTTGTCCTGTGATGCCTGTGATGAGTGCAACTTTTTGTGCCATATAAACCCTACTCCTTAAATTGAAATATTTAGCAATTTTCATTCCATAAATGAAATATATTCTCTTTATGTTATTACTTATAATATCTAAGTTTTTGTTAATATAAACTAAAGTTGATCAAACTTTTTGTTGTGTTTCAAAAACTTTGGCACTTCTTTACGGACTATTTGTTTTGGTGAGGTTGAATCTGTCACTTCCAGGGAGAAGTTTCACTGGAAAGATGTGGGGTTCTAAATGTTGTCACACATATCAGGGAAAAATATTTCAATTTGAAATACAATCTTCAATAAAGTAAAACTTTTTTTATAATATTTCTGACTTACATATCAGGAGTGACAGATGCGAAAAAAGAGAAAAGAGTCATTTATTTACGACCGAACACTACGGGAACTTTTTCAAGATGTACCAAAAACACTTATCAGGTTGCTTGTGGATAAAGAGATCAAAGAGGTACTTGAAACCAGTTTTCCCAAAGTAGAAGAGAGAAGAGTCGATCTTTTGACACGACTCGAAGACGATACACTCTTTCATCTGGAGATTCAATCTATAAGCGATACGCTTATGCCAAAAAGGATGCTGAAGTATGCCTCGTTGATCTATGAAAATTATGATGAATTTCCTTTTCAGATGGTTCTGTATGTGGGAGATAGAGATATAAAAATACGTAGTAAAATAAAAGAGAAAAATTTACGCTATAATTACGAAGTTAAAGACATTAGAGAGTTTGATTGTTCAAAACTGATAGAGAGTGAAGATATCACTGATAATATCATCGCCATTCTCTGCAATATCAAAGATTTTGACAGACTTTTTGCGAAGTTACAGGGGAAACTACTAAATCTTGACAATAAGAAGAGAGAAGATTATCTGAGAAAGCTCTTTTATCTGTTGAGACTGAGACCGGATCTTCATGAAAAGTACAAACAAAAAAAGCAAGAGGAGTTAGCCATGCCATTTATCATAGAAAAAGAGCGAGATCCGCTTTATAAAGATGGACTGGAGAAAGGAATTGAAAAAGGAATCCAGGAAGGTTCAAACGAAACAAAAATCGCTATTGCCAAAGCACTTTTGAAACAAAAGATCGACATCGAAGTGATTGTAAAATCGACGGGGCTTTCGAAGGAAGTGGTTGAAAAGCTTAAGTAAGTATACTATAGTGATGACACCACAGCATACGGAAAGAATAAGTGTTACTGACTATTTTTGATCACAACAGTTGAAGAGAACTGATAAAATTTCCTGTACCAAGCCACAAACTTTTCCACCCCTTCATCCAATGGCGTGTCCGGTTTATAGTCCATATCGTTGATCAGTCCGGTGACATCAGCGTAGGTACTCTGTACATCACCCGGTTGCATGGGGAGCATCTCTTTTTGGGCTGTTTTGCCCAGTTTCGTTTCTATCGTTTCGATGAACTTCATGAGAGATACGGGCTGGTTATTTCCGATGTTATAGATTTTGTACGGTGCACTGGAACTTTCGGGCGTGGGGTTTTGGGGATTCCAGTCGGGGTTTGGGTTTGCAGGGTTATCGAGGACTTTGATGACACCGTCAGTGATGTCGTCTATGTAGGTGAAGTCTCTGCTCATCTCTCCGTAGTTAAAGACTTTGATAGGTCTGTCATGAAGTATGGCGTCTGTAAAGAGCATGGGTGCCATGTCGGGTCTGCCCCAGGGACCGTAC
>JALWRO010000258.1 GCA_027080605.1 Campylobacterales bacterium | reverse complement strand
AACCGCTTCACTGCCCATCTCTTCAGCAATCGGTCGTACCCGTTTTTCCAGCTGTTCGTTCAGATAGGTAAATGCCAGCTCTGCCCCCTGCGCCTTACATGCCTTTGCGATTCCATACGCAATCGACTTATTGTTCGCAATACCTACGACTAATCCTTTTTTGCCTTTCATCAACATCTGTTATCTCCTCTAAGTTTTTATGATTCTACCATATCCCGACTCAAAGCCCCTTCAAACTGAGACTAACCCGCCCCCGTTCGCGGTCGATCCCAATCACTTCGATCCGTGGCAGGTATTGGTTCAGCGATAACGCCTCCAGCGGATGTGAGATGCGCTTCTCACTCATCTTCGAAATATGAATCATCCCGTCGTTTTTGAGTCCGATATCCACAAACGCCCCGAAATCGGCGATATTACGTACGATTCCCGAAACGATACTTCCTTCATGAAGTATGTCGATATCGGTCACATCATCACGAAACGGGATTGCCGGCAATTCGCTGCGGGGATCGAAGCCGGGTTTTGCCAGCTCTTTTTGGATATCTTTCACCGTCACCGCTCCTACACCAAACTTTTCACAAAGTGCACTAACATCCGCATCGAGATTTTCAAGCAGCACTTCGGCGATTTTATAACTCTCGGGATGTACACCCGTATTGTCCAAAATGCTTTTACCCTCACGTATACGCACAAATCCGGCACACTGTTCATACGCCTTTTGCCCGAGTCCCTTGACTTTCAGAAGATCGCTTTTGCTTTGAAACGAACCGTTGACTTCACGGTACGCAGCAATATTCTCCGCCACTTTCTGCCCGATACCCGCCAGATAAGAGAGCAGTGAAACCGACGCACTGTTGACATCGACCCCGACACGATTGACCAGATCTTCTACACATTCATGAAGCTTTCGCTCCAGCAATTTTTGATCGACATCGTGCTGATACTGCCCTATTCCCAGTGACTTGGGATCGATCTTCACCAGTGCCGCCATCGGATCTCTGAGACGCTGGGCGATCGAGATGGCACCGCGTATCGTTACGTCGAGTTTCGGATACTCCTGCGCAGCAACCTTCGATGCAGAGTAGACCGACGCACCCGCTTCGGAGACGACGGTATATTTGAGTGGTTGCGCGCGGTTCTTGTTATAACGTGCAAAAAAGTCCTGCGTCTCACGCGAAGCGGTACCGTTACCGATCGCCACACCGGAAATATCATATTTTTTCACCAGTTTATCGATGATCTTCGCCGCGCCTTCAAAATCGTTATGCGGTGCAGTCGGATAGATGACGGCGTGGTCAAGATAGGTCGCGTTTTCATCGATGACCGCCAGTTTGCACCCGGTACGAAACGCCGGATCGACTCCAAGCAACACTTTTCCCGTCACAGGCGGTGTCATCAAAAGCTGTGTCAGATTCTTTCCAAACACCGAAATCGCCGCCCTGTCGGAGCGCTCTTTGAGTTCATGATGCACTTCTCTCTCGATCGACGGAAAGAGCAGCCGTTTAAACCCGTCCTTCAAAGCATCAAAATACCACTCGCTGCTGCTTTGCATATGGTTTTTAATGTGAAAACGCCTGAGCGTTTCAAAATAGCGCTCCGTATCGATCGTAATCTTTGCACTTAACTCCTTCTCTTTCACCCCGCGCATGATCGCAAGATAGCGGTGTGAAGGAACATATGCCACTTTTTCACTGTGTTCGGCATAGTTTTTATAAACGCTGTTCTCTTTAAATCCCTTCGCCTTTTTCACTTCCAGTGTGCCGTGTCTGAGGGTCAAATTGCGCAATATCTCCCGCTCTTTTGCATCGTCACTGTAACGCTCGGCGATAATATCCTGCGCCCCGGCGATCGCTTCATGAACTGTTTTGACCGCACCTTTGCAATACTTCTGCGCCTCTTTTTCAAACGCCGCTTTGGAAAGCGTACCTTTTTGCAAAAGATTCGCCAGCGGCTCCAAACCGTTTTGAATCGCTTTCATGGCACGGGTATTTTTCTTCTCTTTATACGGACGGTAGAGATCTTCAAGCTGCGTCAGCGTCATCGCCTGATGCAACGCTTCATGAAGTTTCGCACTCCAGACACCCCGCTCTTTGAGTGTGGCGACAATCTCTTCACGCCGTTGCAGAAAATTTTTCGTCTTTTCATACTGCTCCGCAAACGTACGCAGTGTCTCGTCATCCGCCCCGCCTGTCAACTCTTTACGGTACCGCGCGATAAACGGAATCGTCGCACCCTCTTCCAGCAGTGAAAGGATATTTTCGATCTGTTTTCGGTTTAGTGACGTTTTGGAGGAGAGCAGAGAAACAAGTTCGTTCATGAAGTATCCTGATAATTTTTTTGCAGGATTATACTATACTTTCATAAACAACGACAGGAGACTTCATGAAAGAGAATCTTTTTGAGATAGGCGCAAAGTTTAACGATGACTGGAGCGCGGATAATAAACAAAAAAGAGCAGAAAAAACACTTCATGAAACAAAAACACCTGAAAAACACAAACTTCATTTTGCAAAAGAGAAACGACGCGGCAAAACCGTCACTATCGTTAAACCTTTTTTTCTGGGGAAAGAGGCACTCCAAAGCCTGCTAAAAACACTTAAAAAACGACTCGGCACAGGAGGAACGGTGAAAGAAGATACGCTGGAGTTTCAGGGAGAAGTCAAAGAGAAGCTGCACGATGTTTTGACAGGGATGGGGTACGGGTTTAAAAAGTAAACAGCACCTCTTCAAACCGCACCACTTTTCCCTCTTTCACTTCCACGCCTTCCTCTTTTAAAAGCACGATCTTCCTTCCTACACCGCCTTCACCGGAATAGTTGCCGATTTTACCGCTTGCGGGTACGACACGATGACAGGGAACTTCGGGAGCGTAGGGATTTTTACCGACGGCAGTACCGACAGCACGTACGGCTTTGGTGCCGAGATGTCGGGCAATTAGACCGTAGGTCGTCACTTGACCGCGTGGGATTTGTGAGATGGCAGCCCAGACTGCTTTTTGAAATGAGGTTGCCATTGCTATCTACACTTATTTTACAGTAGTTGGTATAAAACACATACTATTTCCTCTTGCAATATATTTTCATACAAAACAGAGCTCTTCATGAAGTTCCGACAATTGTATTTCGGTATTAGCTGCCTGAAAACAGCTCCGATCCAATGCCCAAAGTCTCTTTTCGTCACAGGGTTTGTAATAGTAGTCCCCTGTATCTGTTCACATCCCAGACGCTTCAACAAAAGCGCCTGCTCTTTTTTTTCAATTCCCTCCGCCACAACAACTGCTTCAAGATTGTGTGCAAGGGCAATCGCCGATTTCACAATAGCAAGATCAGACTTGTTTGTTAAAATATTATCGATAAAACTCTTATCTATCTTGATTTTATCAAAAGAAAAATGGCGCATATTGGACAAAGAGGAGTATCCTGTACCGAAATCATCGATTGCCACACTGCACCCCAACTCTTTTAACAATGAAAGATTCTGTAGCGAACTATGCTCATTTTCCAGTAAAGCACTCTCTGTAATTTCAAATTCGAGTCTTCCCGGATCGATACCGCTTTCCTGGATAATAGTAATAAGTTTTTCTATATTCGCACGTGATCCCAACCCTGTACGGGAGAGATTGACAGCCACTCTGAGCGGTGGCAGATTTTCCTGTTGCCATCGTACTATCGCTTTACACACGTGACGTACCACCCAGGCGTCTATCGCCAAAATGGACGTACTCTCTTCCGCAACCGGTATGAATTCATCCGGAGGAACAAAACCGAGTTCATCGTCATGCCAGCGAATCAACGCTTCCACACCGACAATATTTTCTGCATCGAGTGCCACCTGATGCTGAAAATGGAGCGTAAATCGATCTTCATGCAGTGCAATTTGAATTCTATCCAGTATTTTTTGTGACCGCTCCTGCGCTTCGATCATTTCGGGTTTGAAAAAAGTATATGCCATGTCAGGGTGTGTTTTGGCAAAGAACATCGCTTCGTCGGCAAAGCGCATCAATTTGTCAAAATCTCGGCTATCCTCAGGATAGGTTGCAATACCTATACTTGCAGACAAACTATACCTGTTACCTTCAATCAAAAACGGTTCTGCAAACGTTTTGGCAATAGTAGCGCCAAACCTTTCGATCTCTTCCCTGTTTTCCCTCTTAAAACAGATGAAAACAAATTCGTCACCACCTAAACGAAACAGTAGATCTCCGTTTTGTTTAAGTTTCAGTAATCGTTTCGATGCCTCTTTCAATACAATATCACCCGCATGATGTCCAAGTGTGTCGTTGATTTCCTTAAACTTGTTCAAATCCATATAGAGCATGGCAATAAAGTCATCTCCGGAGACCTCTTTTTTCAATCTTTCGAGTGTCAGATTGAAAAACCTTCTGTTGTAAAGTGTGGTCAATCCGTCATGCTGCGCGATATATTCAATATTTTTTTGCGCTTTTCTCTGCAACGTGACATCTCTTACAGAGAGAATCAGCGTACGTTCGTTTTTTTCTACCAAACCGGTTGCCATCACACTGATATCGATGATATACTCTGCTATTTCCAGCTCTTTGACTTGCAACGTTTTGGTTGTCAATGCTTCATGAACCATCTCTGCCAGCACCCCGATGTGATATTTTTGTATAAGAAGTTCATGAATATTGACATGCGGCACGGCAATCTCATCTCTGGAAAATATCTGCTGTTCACCGATAGAAAAAAGCTCTATTGAGACGACCTGACTGTTGATAAGTACGATCATATCAGGCATCGTTTCCGCTACCGCAGAGATACGACCACGCATCTTTTCATAGACCTGATGCATATCTTCATCCAGCTTTTTCATTGTATGTTGCATGGCAAACAACTCTTCATCCAGATCACAATACATCGATGAGACCAAATGCAGCAATTTAGACCATTTCCCATCAATCTCATCAGGTTTGATATGCGACTTTTTGAGCTGCCGGACAAGTAGCTTATGCATACTAATATTCTCCGAGAACAGTCAACGTCATCGTTTGGTTATGCAAATCACACTTGCCGAAATTTGCCGGAGAGATTTCCCCGTAAGAGTAAAAGCCTATCTGACGTGTATCTTCACCCAGGGTCTCTTTCACAGCTTCCAGTTCATCTTCTGTACGCTGTTTCATGACAAGTTTTCTACCTACACAACTTATGGCAATAGATACTTTGGAAGGTATCGTATCAAACTTTTCCGTATCGATCATACCGGCTGCGTAAGATGCACCTTCAACAAGACTCGAGAAATTCGATGTTGTCAGGGAGATGGTACTTCCTTCCGGTAAATCCCCGGCAAAGGTAATCGACTGATCCTCTTCGTTGATCGCCAGTACCGTACGAATTTTACTGTTACCGTCTTCACCGATCAACTTAATGGGAAAAAGCAAACCGGACGCGGGAAGGTATTGTGCCCGCTCACCCAGATACTCTTTATAAATTCCCAGAGCAGGTTTCTGATCTATTTCATAGAGTGTATTCTCTTTAGATTTGGTAATGGTTCGCAAAGGACCGATCTGCTGCCAGCCCCCGCCTGTACCGTAGCCGATCTCAATCGCTTCACCATATAGTCCCAGCGCACAGATATAGTGTTCCCGGGGAACTCTGTCAACCAGTATCCAGGTCTTTTCAAAACTGTCACCGTCCCCTGCCAAACCTCCGGTAATGACAACTTCACCGCCTAAAACCGTACCCATACCTTCAGCAAGTTTACTGCCGTTGACATGCAACCCGTCACTTAATACAAACAGCGATTTCAATCCCTCTTTATCAAAAGATTCAGCCAGCTTATAACCTGCTTCCAGAGAATCTTGACTCTCTTTGACCTCCTGATAGTGCAACTGCACCCTCGTCTTCTCAAACTGTATGACCATCGCACTCAAAATGCCGTCACCGATCATATCGTCAATAATCATCCCCGCACCGGATGCCCCCATAAGAACAGCTTTGGGGTACGCATCGCTGACCTCTTTCAACGGTTTTTCAATCAGTGCTACATCAGAATCCGCAAAAATCAAAACAACGCTGTTCTCTCCGTCAGCCGAAGTGTCAAAAGGCGCACTCCACCCACCGTCCACATATTCATAAATTGTACTCTTCATCACATCTGCCTTTTGTTTGATCAATTATTTCTTTATTATCGGCAAAAAATATATATTGTATAGCAACAAAAGGTAATTTTTAGTTTGTAAAGTTTTCTGATTACTGTCTGGTTACGAAGATGCACATAAAGTATACGAAAGCAATTCGTCAGTAAGCCAATCCCTCTTTCAGCAACGCGTTTCGTATATGTTTCATCTGCAAGTGTTTGTTTCTGCACCACTCCGGCGCCAGAAGAGACGGATCATCTATACCCGCCGTGATACGTTGTATCATGATATCTTCCGGCAACATTTTAAAGGTTTTGATCAGGGTATCGATATAGGCTTCTTCGGTAATGGGAATGAATTTCCCCCGGCGGTAATCTGCTGCAAGTGCTGTGTTGTTGGTGACATACATCGGGTGAATTTTCAGGGAGTCTACTTTCCAGTCAATCGACGCGGTCACGCTGTCGAGCATCATCTCCTGTGTCTCTCCCGGAAGTCCGAAGATCAGATGTCCGCAGACATTGAGTCCGTACTCTTTGGTACGTAAAATCCACTCTTTGATATTGGCGACGCTGTGTCCGCGGTTGATCGCTTCCAGGGTCTCATCATAAACACTTTGTATGCCGTACTCCACCCAGATTTCATGTTCTTTACTCAGCTCTTTGAGGTAAGCAAGAACTTCGTCATTCACACTGTCCGTACGCGTCCCGATACTGAGTCCCACACAATCTTCCTGTGCAAGCGCCTCTTCATAGAGCGCTTTGAGAGTATCGAGCGGCGCATAAGTGTTGGTAAAAGACTGAAAATAGGCGATAAACTTTTTCGCACCAAACTTTTTGGCAAGCTTGTTTTTGGTAAAACGGTACTGACTGCGCACCTGCTCCAGCTGTCGTTCCAGCAGCGGATTTTCAACCGATTCTGGACTCAGATAGAACTTTTTGGAAGCTTTTTGCGCCAGATTAGGGCTGAAAGATTCATTTTCACAAAAGGTACATCCGCCTTTGGCGACTTTACCGTCGATATTGGGACAGGTAAATCCCAGTATCGAAATGGGTGTTTTATAGACATTGCATCCAAATTTTCGGCGAAAATAGCGCCCCGCTGTTAAAATCTCTCGCATATACTACTGGATGAAATATTTTCCGTCAAAGCTAACCAGTGAATATTTCGTCTCCCTTCCCAGGCTGTCGAGCAATCCGTCCAGAGAGAGAAAAGAGAGGCTGTCCGCACCGATATACTGACGAATCTCTTCATCACTCATATTGGCGGAAATCAACTCTTCGTAACTCGGCGTATCGATGCCGTATTTACAAGGGTGTTTGATTTGCGGCGATGCGAGTTTAAAGTGTACCTCTTTCGCACCCGCTTCTTTGAGCATCCTGACGATCTGTTTCGATGTCGTACCCCGCACCAGCGAATCGTCGATAATGACTACCCGTTTTCCCTCTATCACCGATTTGATAGGCGAGAGTTTAAGACGCACTTTTAAATCACGCATCTCCTGAATCGGCTCTATAAACGTACGCCCGACATAGTGATTACGCACAATTGCATTTTCAAACGGGATGCCGCTCTCTTCCGCGTATCCCAGCGCTGCCGCAACACCGCTATCCGGTACCGGCAGTACTATATCCGCTTCCACCGGATTTTCACGCGCCAGTCTGCGCCCCATTTCGACACGCTTTTCGTAGACATTTTTTCCGTTTATGACACTGTCCGGTCGGGCAAAGTAGATATACTCAAACGCACACGGTCTCGGTTCCGGATCATACAGCTGAACAGACTCCGGCTCTTTGCCTTTTTCAAAAATCAGCATCTCGCCCGGTTTCACTTCACGGACAAATTTTGCCCCCACCAGTTCAAATGCACACGTCTCACTCGCGACAATATATCCACCGTTTTCAAATTCACCCAAAGCGAGCGGTCGCACGCCGTAACGGTCACGGATGGCAAACATCTTGGTTCGGCTCTGAATCAAAAGACAATACGCCCCTTTGATCTGATCCAGTGCCTCGACAATACGATCCTGCAGATTGTCTTTCTGACTTCGGGCAATCAAATGGATAATATTTTCCGTATCCATATAGGACTGGAAAATCGCCCCTTCCTGAATCAGCTTTTCACGTACTTCAAATTTATTAACCAGGTTCCCGTTGTGAGCAATCGCGATTTCACCCAGAAGATATTTTGCAGCAATCGGCTGCGCATCGGCGATAGAGTCGCTTCCTGCTGTGGAGTAACGGTTATGCCCGATCGCTTTGGAACCTTTCAGAAATTCAAACGTATCTTCATCTGAAAAAACATCGGTCACCAGTCCGCGACGCTTTTTGGTGTAGATATGCTTCCCGTCACTGGAACTGATCCCGGAAGCTTCCTGCCCGCGGTGCTGCATGGCAAAAAGTGCATAATACGCTACTTTGGAAGCATTTTTAACATTGAAAACTCCGACTACTGCACACATATATCTTCTTCTCCCCTATATCCCAAGACAATCGTTGATACTATATAATCCGTTTGGTTGTTTCACCAGCCACTTCGCCGCTTTGATCGCCCCTTTGGCAAAGGTATCACGACTGGTTGCGGTGTGATTCAGCTCTATAAACTCTCCGTCGTTATAAAAACCGACCGTATGACGTCCGACAATATCCCCGCCGCGAAGCGCCATTACCGCGATCTCATCTTTGGTTCTTTCCCCGATATTGCCGTCTCTTCCGCTGACACGTACTTTGTCCAGCTCCAGACCTCTTGCCGCGGCAACATGCTCCGCCAGTGTCAGTGCCGTACCGCTCGGGGCATCTTTTTTATGGCGGTGGTGCATCTCGACAATCTCCGCGTCAAAATCACTCAGTGCTTCACTCGCCAGAAATGCCAGTTTATTGAGAATTGCCACACCCAGAGACATATTGGTCGCATAGAGAACCGGCATATACTGTGCGGCTTCTTCCATCAGATTGAGCTGATGTTTGTTCAAACCCGTCGTACCGATCACCAAAGGGGTAGGATAGCCGGCAATCACTGTTTCGAGGAGTTTTTCCGTACCGTCCGGCAATGTAAAGTCAATCACCACGTCGCTGTTTTCCAGCAGTGTCTTTGTATCGTTGGTTACAAGCACATCTTTGTCTACGCTGTAGGTAAACTCATCTATCGCATGCAGTGTCGCCGCTTTGGCAATCTCATCACCCTTCAAATTTTTTACGAGCAGTTCACCTACTCTGCCGGTTGATCCATGAATTCCAACATTTATCATAATTTCGATCTCTTCCTTTTCTGTTTACTCAAATTATTTAATGTGATCTTGCCACAACCTGCAGTGCCGCTGTAGCACCGTCGCCTGCCGCACAAACCACCTGTTTCGGCGCTTCAATCCGAATATCACCCGCAGCAAAAAGCCCTTCCACCGATGTACGCATGCTAAGATCGACAATCACCTCTCCCCACTCGTTCACATCACATAAAAAAGAGCCGTCTTCCTGCTTTAATACATCGTTGTTGACATTCATTCCCACAAAGATAAATATACCGGGGACTTTCAAATCTCTTTCATTGCCCTCTTTGTCTTCCACCAGCACACCGTTGACACCGGAAGCATCACCGTATATTTCCTTGACATTGCTATTTAATACAAGCTCTATTTTCGGATTGTTTTTTACTTTTTCCACGGTGCTCGGTGCAGCTCTGAAACTGTCACGTCTGTGCACCAGATAGATTTTGGAGCAGATATTGGCAAGATAGAGTGCCTCTTCCAGTGCAGTATCGCCACCGCCGAGAACCACGACCTCTTTATCTTTATAGAAAAAGCCGTCACAGGTTGCACAATTGCTCACCCCTCTGCCGTAAAATTCATCTTCGCCTTTGATACCCGCACGTTTGGGTGTACTTCCGGTACAGACGATCACATTTTTCGCTTCGGCTTCTTCCCCTCCGGCAAGAGAGATTTTAAAATGTTCTCCCTCTTTGGAAACCCGTGTCACTTCTGCCATCTCATGCTTGAGTCCGAAGCGCATACACTGTTCAGGCCACGGCTCCATCAACTCCATTCCCGTGACAACCTCTTTGATACCGGGATAGTTTTCAATTTCACTGCTCTGGGTGATTTGCCCGCCGGGCAACCCTTTTTCATACATGACAACATTTTTCAAACCGCCTCTGGTGGCGTAAAGTCCCGCTGTCAATCCGGCAGGTCCACCACCGATAATCGCCAAATCAAGCATCTTTTCTCCTGTTACTCTATCACTTCAATGTGACTGTTCTGTTTGTATTGTGTCCCTCTGAAACGTTTAATCTCAAATGCACATGGGATATCGTAAATATTGAAACGCTGTATAAACTTCAAAAGCGTGTTCATCCCGCTGGTTACCGGAATAATACTATCTTCACCTTTAAATCTCTTTTGATACAGATCAATTGCCAGTATGGGGTTCTCTTTTACCAGTTTTTGGGAAATATCTTTACTGTTTTGCATGTTGGAACTGTACACCAGTACGGTATATTTTTCCGCATTGGGCACAAAAATATCTTTTTTGGTGTAAAACGTATGTTCTGCAAAGTCGAAAAATTTATATTGTGAAAATTTGTAATTGTAGTAGGCAAAGGCTCCGGCGATCATCAGCGCGCCGAAGAATGAAGCGAAAACATACGTCAGGGAAAAGGGACTTCCCTTTTTGCGTTTTTTCATCGTATTAAAAGTCGCCGGAGTACTTCATGAAGACTCCGGCTTTGGTTATTGTTCGCAGGCAGGACACTGAAAAACAGTTTTTAAACATATATTACCGTGTATTGCCTCTGCGCTGTTTACGAAAGTAAAGAATCGAGTTTGTCAGCAAGTACTTGTTTGCCTGCCGCACCTACCATCTGGTCTACCAGTTCACCGTCTTTGAAGAAAAGCAGTGTAGGAATAGATCGGATACCGTACTGAATCGCAATATCCTGCTCTTCATCTGTATTGACTTTTGCAATAGTCGCTTTACCGTCGAAATCTTCCGCGAGTTCTTCGATTACAGGGGCGATCATACGACAAGGTCCACACCATGGAGCCCAGAAGTCTACCAGTGTAACGCCTTTGGCGATTGTATCTTTGAAATTGTCATTGGTTAACTCAACATATTTTCCCATATTTACTCCTAAATTCTGATTTTTATTATTAATATAGATTAATAGGCTCGTATTATACAATTTTTATCTTATTTTAAAGTTAATAGGAAGCTATATTTTACGAAAAGTTAAAAAATTTAATTAATATAAGCAAACCATACAATTACTTTTAATAATTTATGATAAAATTTACCTGAAAGCATCTACTGCAAGGAGTCTGATTTGAAATTTTTACAAGAGCTTGTCCCGTTAAACATTTTGGCGATGATACTGATACTACTCAACGAAAGAGGTTTGTTAAATCCACTATATCATGCAATGGATATTGCCCCTAAAGACAGGGAACATACTTTTCTTTTTGCAGTAGCCGCACTACTGATGGCAACACTCTCCTACGAACTGATTAAAGCGACTTTCCTCGCACCCAAAGGTTCCGGCGTATGGGTGGATTTTACAATGTCTTTTATCTTTTTGATTGCCCTGATTATCTATGCCGTCAAACAGTACTACGCATCAGGCAAATATCCCACTTTCGAATATATTTTGCTGCTCGAAGCACAAACACTCGATGTACTTGTCGGTTTTATACTCACTATCAGCAACGCCAGAAGAGATCTGAGCATAGGAAAATAACCGACATAGAACGATGTATGACTATCTGATTATCGGTGCAGGTGTTATCGGTCTTGCTATCGCCAAAGCACTCAAAGAGAAACAACCGGACGCCACCATCTGCATCCTCGAAAAAGAAGCCGACACGGGATATCACAGCAGCGGCAGAAACAGCGGCGTACTGCATGCCGGGTTTTACTACACCGCCTCCTCTCTGAAAGCCAGATTTACCAGAGACGGAAACAGAGCCCTGACACAATACTGCGAACAAAACAATCTTAAAATCAACAAATGTCAAAAAGTTGTCGTGGCAAAAGATGCAAACGAACTAGAAACACTTCATGAACTCTACCAGAGAGGCATCCAAAACGGTGTAGAAGTTGAACTGATTGATGAAAAAACCCTCAACAAAAAATTTAAAAACATCAAAACATACAAAGAGGCACTCTATTCACCGACCACCGCAACCGTCGATCCAAAAGAGATACTCACACACCTCAAAAATGAGCTGTTACAAAACGGCGTTGAAATCAAATTCCATACCGCCTACGACCCCTCTTTCAGAGACCAGGCAAAGAAGATCATCAACTGCGCCGGACTCTATGCCGACAAAATCGCCAGACAATTCGGATTTTCACAAAAGTATAAAATTCTCCCATTTAAAGGTATCTACCTCAAATACACCAAAAACGACCCTTTTATCGATACCAACATCTACCCCGTGCCCAACCTCAAAAACCCTTTTCTGGGCGTACACTGTACCATCACCGTCCATAATGAAATCAAGATAGGACCGACAGCCATCCCGGCTTTCTGGAGAGAGAATTACAAAGGATTGGAAGGTTTTCGTCTGGAAGAATTTCTCGATATTCTCTCCACCGAAGCTAGACTCATGTTCACAAACAGTTTCGGATTTCGCGATCTGGCATTTGAAGAGGTCAAAAAATACAATAAAAACTACTTCATCTCACTCGCCGCTTCGATGGTGGAAGAACTTGACGAAAGCGGTTTTAACGAGTGGAGCAAACCGGGTATCAGAGCCCAGCTGCTCAACACCGAAACCGATGAACTTTTACAGGATTTCGTTGTCGAAGGAGATGACAAAAGCGTACACATACTCAACGCTGTCAGCCCGGCATTTACAAGCAGTTTTCCTTTTGCACAGTGGGCCGTCGATACCTGGATCACTCCACCACAATCTCAATCCGCCGGTTAAGCGCCCGCCCTTCCGGCACATCGTTGTTGGCAATAGGGTTCAGTTCCCCTTTGCCCACGGCAGTAATCTTTTCGGAATCGATACCGTACTGAATCATCAGTTTTTTCACCGCTTCCGCCCGTTTTTGTGACAATTCCCTGTTTTGGGAAGGCGTACCGGAGTTATCTGTATACCCCTCTACCGTGATATATTTGTATCCTGCTTTTTGTAAACGTCTGACATAAGCACGGATTTTTGCTCTGTCTCTGTCGGGAATCGTCGTGGAGTTGGGTGCAAAGTTAATCTGAAACACACTGGTATGTTTAGGAAGTGTCGGAAACCGGAGTGTCGGTTTTGAATGCTGTTTTACAGTTGATCCGGCTGCCCTCGCACCGTTGATAGCACAACCGTGTTCATCTACAACCACCCCTCTTTTCGTATGCGGACATTTATCATCTTTATCCGCGACACCGTCACCGTCCGTATCTGAAAAAACGACATGCTCTTTTACCAATTCCGGCGCATTTTTCGGCAAATTGTCTTCATCTATCTCCGCATAATTTGCACTCTTTTCATAGTCGTACGAAGCAACGGTACGGTTGTAAC
>JALWRO010000257.1 GCA_027080605.1 Campylobacterales bacterium | reverse complement strand
GGCGTGGCAGCTTTCACATGAATCGTCTGGAGTGCTACACCTGTCATGCCACCTGGGCACCTCAGTGTTACGGCTGTCATGTCAAGATCGACTACTCCGGCGGTAAGCAAAACCCCGATTTTCTCGCCGCTTCCAAAGCCCATCACCACGGCGTCACCGGAGATGTGAAAGATCTCAAAAAATTCCTCGTCGACGGTAAAGTGACCGAAACAAGATCCTATCTGCGCTGGGAAGATCCCGCACTGAGCCAAAACGGCGAAGGACGCATCTCACCCACCATTCCGGGCTGTCAGGTGACGCTGACCGTCATCGGCAAAGACGGCAAAGCGCTGCTGCAAAACCACATCTGGAAATATAAACACCTCGAAAACAACAGCACTATCCCGACACCTGAAGAGGGCGTGACGTCGATCGTAATGTCGCCCGTACAGCCACACACCGTCAGTAAAAAATCACGTTCATGTGAAAGCTGCCACGCCAGCGCCAAAGCGCTCGGATACGGTATCAACGGCGGTAAATACTTCTCTGATCCCTCCAAAGACACCGTCGTCGATCTGATGACCGCCGACAAAAAAGTCCTGCCCAAACAGTACAAGGTTCAAGTCCCCGCCACACCGAACCTAATATACGACTACTCCGTCATGATCAACGACAAAGGAGAGCAGGTACAGACCGTAGGCGATCACTGGAAACTCTCGCAGGCGCTCGACAACGAAACCAGGCAGAAGATGGATCGACGCGATATGTGTCTGAGCTGCCACCAGAGCATCCCCGAAGGAAACCTCGCCGTCTCTGCCATGACACACGCCGCGGAGATGGCGGGGGTCAAAATAGACAAGAAGATGCACGGCGACATCCTGCACAAGCTGCTCAATATCGGAGCGTGGATACAGGTATTGTTACCGCTGCTTGCCGGGCTGTTGATCGGATGGTTAATCTGGAGAAAAAAATTCAAAAACAAGGAAGAGAAATGAAATGTAGAACTTTGATCATAGCGACATTGATTGGTGCACCGCTTTTTATGAACGCTGCGGATCTGATCGTCAAAAAGAGTCACCACAACGTTGATGAAACCGTTATGAAGATGCAAAAGATCATTCAATCCAAAGCGAAAAAAGGATTGGCAGTTTTCACCGTCATCGACCATAAAGCCGCCGCCCAAAAAGCAGGATTGACGATGCGTGACGAAAAAGTGATCATCTTCGGCAATCCAAAACTCGGCACCAAACTGATGCAAAAAGATCCGCGTACCGGACTCGACCTGCCACTTCGCGTACTGGTCTATCAGGACAAAGACGGCACTACCAAAATTGCCTACCACAACCCGCAGGAGTGGAAAAAAGGATACAGTCTCGAGGGGTGCAAGCTGATCGGAAAGATGACCGGCGTACTGGATAAAATCACTTCCAAAGCAGCAGAATAAAGGAGTAACATGTTAAAAACCATACTATTGTCAGCTACATTGTGTATATACACACTTCAGGCGGATGCAATCCCGGATAAAATCAAACAACAAAATATCAACGTTGTCAAAGCGGCTGCCGAAGGTCTCAATGAAAAACTGCCGCAAAAGATCGATAAATATACTTCGCTAATCAGGCTCAAAGCCAAAGGCGAAAAACTGATCTATATCTACGAAATCAATGATCCAAAGATGAGCGATGAAGAGATCACAAAAAAAGGTGTTAAGAAGATGAAAGAACCGGTGATACACGGTATCTGTACCTCATCTAAACGTTTTCTGGACAGCGGTATTATCATCTCCTATGTCTACACCGGTGCAAAAAGCAAAAAAGAGCTTTTTCATTTTGATGTGAAAAAGGAAGATTGTACCCGGTAATGACGCCGATTCACATTTCGTTCACTTATTGAAGATATACTGAACTTTCAAAATTTTATAATATCAGGAGTATTAAACAATGCAAAAAACACTACTCACACTCATCATTGCAACAACACTGGCTTTTGCCAACCAGGTAACACCTGCACAACACACACAGGGCAAAGGTATGCACAAGAAAATGCATAAACCTTTTCTCATCACCGGCAGAATGCCTCACTTGACAAAACTGGTCATGCAACACTGGAACGAGTTAAACCTCAGCGACGATCAAAAAGCGAAACTAACCGAAATCCGCAAAGCGACAATGGGTGCGGTCAAAAGCCTCAAACCGCAAATCATGAAGCTTGAAAAAGAGGTTGCCCAGGCAGCCAAAGCCGGGGAAAAACCGGAAAATCTCAAAGCCAAAGTAGATCAAATTGCAAAACTCAAAGCCGAAGCGACGATGGCACACCTCAAGTGTATCTACAACACCAAAAACGTTCTGACACCGGAACAACTGGCGAAACTGACAAAATAGCATCACACGGGGGATTCGTCCCCTCAAATGGCTAACAAGAAAATAGATCCAAGTCCTTAATATAGGTATTTGTTAGAGTATATTATAAAAAATATAAACGTCAGTAATAATGAGTGTTACTGACTGACAACTTGACTGATACACCCTCTAAACTCTAATTATAGGTTCGATAGCTACTGCATTAGAAACTTCCCAGTTATATTCATTCATCAATCTAACCATTTCATTGTAAACCTGAGCTCCATCATCTAAAGCCTTTATGGTCAAAATTACTGCGAATTTTTGTTTAAAATCTTGTGGCGGAATAAAACCATCACGTGTCATCATTTTAATTTGAAGTTTCCAGTCTTCTACGTTCAGTCCTTGAGAAATTTTCTTATGATATACTTTAATTGGTGACCATTTATATCTTCCACCTATAAGTTCATATTCAAAACCAGATCTTTCAGCTGGTATTTTATTGCTAAATGTACCATCTTCCTTAACTTCACCAAGACCTGCCTCAATATTTACTAAGCAATATTCAAATGCTCTATCAGGATCAACAGGAGGATCATAGGCTACTGTCATAAAAAACTCACCTTTTACTTTTCCGTTAGGTAGCCTCATTGATGGTACTATGGGAAAAGGTAGCTTATGAATCACTTCTCTATTACTCGCTATTTCACCCTCAAAGATAACTGTAATTTCATTCTCATCACAATATAAAATTTCGTCAGCTTCTTGCGGTTTACCCCATCCAAAATATGCTCTATAATCATTATCTATCTCATGGTGTAGTTTTGCAGAATGAGCAAGCATTCCTTTAATAATATATCGTGGGGTATCTTCTCCCATTCTTTTCCATAGATTAGCTGTTACAGAAGAAACCAAAGGAGTGGAAAAGCTTGTTCCTCTATCTAAAGTCATTACACAAGTTGTATTATTGCCTGCCACAGATTTAATTCCCAAAGGAATTGTGCCTCCATAATGAATAAGATCTGGCTTTAAAATTAAATTTGCAATTGGACCACTTCTTGAATAACAAGAAGGTTCATCCAAACCAATCCTACCAGGAATATCAACATGTGACATTGCAGCTACACATATTCCCATAACTGAATCTCCAGGAGAAGAGATTCTTTGCTCATTTTTAGGGCAATCAGCAGAAGGAGGCCAAGTTCTAAAATACCTTCTATCATTAATATTACCTGCCGATATAACACAAATAC
>JALWRO010000256.1 GCA_027080605.1 Campylobacterales bacterium | reverse complement strand
GTATCGGTATAGCCCAAAACCCCAAAGATACCAACCAGGACGCTTACGTTTACGATGCGGGTATTTACGAACTCAACCGCCTGTGCAGCACCAAAAGTTACAGCGGAGCAGGAAAGTACGTTTACAAAGTGTGTAAAGACCCGAACCACCGCATCGATGAAGCGCTGTTTCATGAAGCGAGGAAACTACGCAAATCCCTGTCTAAAAAGATCGTCATCTACCCTTACGATCACCAAAAAGATGTCCCGCCCGCTTTTTACGCGGAATCACCCGATCCCCTTCCGGACTACGATGTCAGCGGATTCCCTGTCAGCATCCAGTTTAACGATTACTACTTCAAGCATGCCAGAATCAAAACATTTCAACTCTTTGACGACAACAACAGAAAAGTCCCCGGACGCATCATCACCTCTGTCAATGACCTCAACAACCTCTTTACCGAAAATCAATTTGCCTTTTTCCCTCTCAAAAGACTCAACTATAACCGGCGTTACAAAGTAGTCGTCATGTACAGGGCAGACGGCAAAAACGGCACTAAAATATGGCACTTCCAAACCAGAAAGCTACAGAAACCCTTTTTCATCATTCAAAAAAAGCAGACACACATCACCATCAAACCACATACCGCGTACCAACTCTATTTTGTACCGCAAAACGGACACGATCTCCTGGGAGACCTGATATTTCCCGCCGATGCAACAGTCAAGTTTCTCGATCCAAACACCGTTCAAATCAGACTCGATTCCAAAAATACCGACAGCTTCAAACTCAGCAGCGGCAACAGAAAAGTTTTTATTCGGGTAAACGGTCACTAATTTCTCACTTTCCAATCATTCAACGCCATAGAAATTGACCAAAATCAACACATCTTTATTGAACTTGGATTATACTTCTTGCAACTCATCATAAGGACGACATATGATCATTTCTCACCACATGAAAGGCGAGCACAGAGCGTGCGACGAACAGTTTGCGGAAGCGGAAAAAGCAGTCATCGAAAACGATTTCGCCAAAGCACAGGATCTCTTTGTCAAATTTGCGGAAGATACCCTCGGGCACTTTGAAAAAGAGGAAAAAATCCTCTTCCCTGCATTTGAAGAAGTCACCGGTTCCAAAGAGGGACCGACCAACGTCATGCGCTATGAACATGAACAGATGCGTGAGCTCATCGGTCGTCTGGCAGGTGCCGTAGAAGAGGAGGACAAAGACGCCTACCTCTCCATCGCCGAGTCGCTGATGATTCTCCTCCAGCAACACAACATGAAAGAGGAGCAGATGCTCTACGCCATGTGCGACAGGGTCATCCCGCCGCAAACCAAAGAGGAGACCGTGGAAAAACTCAAAGAGGATTAACCACACTTCATGAAGAGAATAGTATTTGATGCCAGAGAACTGGAACACCCGCAACCGCTTGAAGAGGGTGTCCGGCATCTGGCAGAGATGGATCATGAAAGTTACCTCCATATGATCCACCGCAAAAACCCGGTACCCCTGCTGCAAATAGCCCAAAAGCAAGGCTGCCAAACGCTTTCTTATGAAGATGCAGACGGTATCTGGCACATTCTCATCACCAAAAACCCGACTATCGATTTACAGGAGCTGCGCGATGTTTAACCAGGGAGGACTCTCACTCGAACAGGCGCCACCTATCTCCGTCGTCCTGCGCTTTTTTGTCACCGGCGCTATTTTCGGTATTTTTGCCGGTGTGGCGATGGTACTTTTTGGACACAACGTACTCTCCCCGGAAAACCGTGAAGCGTTGATCCTCACCCACCTGCTGGCACTCGGCGTCATGGCATCGTTTATGCTCGGAGCGCTTTTTCAGATGTTACCGGTCATCGCCGGTGTCGTCCTTCCCTCACCGACCAGGAAAGCAACCTTCGTACATATCGCTTTCACACTCGGTCTCATCACCCTGCTCTGCGCTTTTTGGCAAGGAAACAGTAGCTGTTACATCACAGCGGGCGTGTTACTCGGAGTCTCACTGCTCTATGCCACCCTGCTGATGCTCTACAGACTTTTCACACTCGAAAACCACTCCGCATCGTCAAAAGGAATGCGCTATGCACTGCTCGGATTTTTGCTGACCATCCTCTTCGCTCTCTATCTGCTCAGCGCACTGGGAGGTGTTCATGAAGGTCAAAATTTTGTCATATTCAAAGAAGCACACTATTCGTTCGCACTTTTCGGCTGGGTTACACTGCTAATTGTCTCGATCTCTTTTCAAGTCGTAGAGATGTTTTACGTCACACCACCCTACCCCAAAATAATTAGCGACTACTTCACCGCAACAATCTTTACCCTGTTATTACTTAAAACAGTACTACTTTCAAGTGGACTTTCCAATTACATCGATCTGCTCATCGCCCTGCTTTTTATCGTGTACGCAGTCATCACCATCCACCGCCTCTACAAACGCAGACGCCCCACATCCGACGCCACCGTCTGGCTCTGGCGCTTCGGCATGGCGATGCTCATCATCACAATGCTGCTTTGGATCACCCAGCATTTCATGACAAGCCCACTCCTCCATCAACTCAGTTACGGCACATTCACCTTTTTCGCCCTCAGCATCGTCTTTGCCATGGTCTATAAAATCGTTCCGTTTCTGGTCTGGTTCCACCTCTCCAACCAGGGATATATGAAAGCGCCGCTCATGCACGACATCATCCACCCCAAACGTGTGAAAATACACTTTTATCTGCACACCACACTCTTTGTCATATGGCTGCTCTCCTTCTTCCACCCGCTCATTTTCACACTCGCCGCACTGCTGACCGTCGCTTCTTTTGGCTGGCTGCTTTACCACCTCTTCTACGCCGTCTATCTCTACAGATACACACAAAAGAACAGTGAAAAGATTTCATGGTAAAATAGAGGACAAGGAGTACTTCATGAAATTGACACCACAGATGCAAGAGACTATCATCACCGAACTTCATGAAGCCGTACCCAACCTCAAAGCACTCTATATTTTCGGCAGTTTCGCAGACGACACCGTAAACCGGGAAAGCGATATAGACATCGCCTATCTTGCGGAAGATACATTAAATAACATCCAACGGTGGGAGATTGCACAGGCACTTGCACGCCGTCTCAACATCGATGTCGATCTTGTTGATCTCAAAACAACCAATACCGTTTTTCGGTTCCAAATCATCTCTACCGGAAAACGCATTTTCGGCGACGGATATGACGTGGAAGAGTTCGAAATGCTGTCGTATAGTTTTTATCTCCGTTTTCAGGAAGAACGACAATCGATCATCGACGCCGTACTGGCAGACAAAAAGGTTTTGAAAAGTGCCTGATATCATCCTCGCCAAACTGCAAACTATCGAACGCTGCCTTGCACGCATCGAAGAGGAGTATGCCAATGACAAAACAACGTTTTTGCAAAATTTCACGAAACAGGACTCGGTCATCCTAAACCTCGAACGTGCCTCACAGGCAACCATCGACATCGCCGCACACATCATCAAAACGGAAAAATTCGGCATACCTGCCACCAGCCGTGAACTGTTTCAAATGCTCGAAGAAGCAGACATCATCACTCCAGAAAGTGCAAAACAGATGCAA
>JALWRO010000255.1 GCA_027080605.1 Campylobacterales bacterium | reverse complement strand
GTACATGCGAGATGCGCTGCGCAGTGCGGTGCCTGCTTTGGAGGTGGTGCTGCGTTTGACGGCGCTTCTTCCCAGAAATGCGTCGAGGATGGTCATGCCGAAAGAGAGTACGGTGTTGGTGGTACTTGCAGAGACATCGGCTTCCTCTTTTTCCAGTTTCTCCATAGCGCGTGAGAGTTTTCGCTCCAGCGCATCGCGTTTTTTCTCATATTTGGCTTTGAGTTTTTCGATCTCTTCTTCTCGTTCCTCTTTGAGATACTCTGCGAGACGTATTTTGAAATCTTCCTTGCTTTCATGAAGTTCCGATTCGAGTTTCAGTTTTTCGACGCGGTAGAGTGTCACTTTTTCGTTGCGGTAGAGATAGTCGGCAAACGACTTCTCCAGGGGTTTGAGGTTTTTCATGGAGGTGATGAAAGGGGGCAGGGGAGCGTAGCTGCACGCTTCTACCGGGGCGATGTCGTAGAGGTCGAAATCGTCTTCGTTGGGTTCGCCATCCTCCCATTCGATATCTTTAAGGTGTTCGTCGAGGGGGTACTTGAAGTAGAAGTTCTCCTCTTCGTCGATAGCGCGTTTGGCGTTGTAGAGATGGACGGTGCCGTTTGCCAGCAGGTAAGGAACATAGGTGCAATCTTCGGTGTACGTGTTGAGATAGTACTGTTCGATCCCGTCACTCAGCGGCGGCGGGGCGCTTTGTGTCGTTGCGGGCGCTTCGGGTGCGTGTGTCATGACACTTTGCACATTTTCCGCAGCTGTTTTGAGTTGCTCTTTTTTCTCTTTCATGAGCATTTTAATCTGAGGTTTGGAGAGTGGACCGGCGAGGTAGCTGAGTACCCAGCGCGTACCGAAAAGGGCGATATTGTCGCGGTGGGCGCTTTTGAGCAGGAAGGTTCTTTTCTGCAGGTTCGCCAATAGATCGGTGATGGTCTTTTTATCCAGTGCATTGGAGCCGCTTTTGATCAGTCCGTCGATAACACGGTTGATATCCTGTTTGGTCTGGAGCCGTCCGATAAACCAGGTGCCGATGTTGGAGAGACCTTTGTAGTCGAGATCGACCGGGTTTTGGGTGGAGAGGACGATGCCCACGCCGTAGGCTCTTGCCTGTTTGAGCAGGAGGAGCATCGGGTTTTTGGAAGGCGGGTTCGAAGTTGCCGGGAAAAAGCCGAAAATCTCATCCATGTAGAGCAGGGTGCGCAGGCTTCCGGTACCGCTGAGGGTACGCATCCAGGAGATATATTTGTTCAGCAGCAGGGTGACGAAAAACATTCGTTCGTTGTCGTTGAGGTGTGCGATGGAGAGAATCGCGATCCTGGGTTTGGCGTCGGGTGTATAGAGGAGTTTTTTGATGTCGAGGCTTTCACCTTTGATCCACGCTTCGAAGGTGGGGCTGGCAAGGACATTGTTCAGCAGCATGGCGAGTTTGAGGCGTTCGTTCTGGGGGTAAAAACTCTTCAGCGGCAGCACGCCGACTTTTTCAAATGGTGGGTTGGTGACGTGTCCGATCAGCGCTTCGAGGGAGAGTGGCTGTCCCTTTTTCCAGAAATATTTGAAAATGGTTGTCAGCAGCAGGTAGGGTTTGCTGGTCAGCGGATCGACATCTTCCCCGATCAGCGCGAGGATGGAAGAGACGGTGGAGTTGAGCATATAGGCGAAAGTGTCGGGATCGTCGAGGATATCTTCGCCGGGTGCGTCAAAAGAGCTCAGAACACTTAAACTGATACCCGCAGAACTGCCCGGTGTATAGATGGTAAAATCCGCCCCTTCTTTGTAACGCCGGACACGCTCGCTGTCCTGTCCCCAGCTTTCGATCCCTTTTTTCCAGGTTTCTGCCGTTTTTTGGGCAAATGTGGGAACGTCCATCCCTTTGCGTTCGGCTTCCGCCTTGTCTATCCAGGGTTCGAATTTTTTGGGATCGAAGTCGGGAAATGCCAGCAGAAGGTCGCCCATATCGCCTTTGGGGTCGATGACAATGGAGGGGATACCGTCCAGCACTGCCTCTTCGATGATTCCCACTCCCAGACCGGTTTTACCGCTTCCTGTCATACCGATAATAGCGGCGTGGGTGGTGAGGTTTTTGTTTTTGACTAGCAGCAGATCTTCGGTATCTTCGCCGCTTTTGATATCTTTTTCGCGACCAAGATAGAAGATACCCAGTTTCTCATATACTTCGCTGAGGTTCATGTTTATTCTCCCGGGGAATATTTATGGAAGATTATAACAAACTCTAGGAAAAACTTTTTAATCCGGGTTTTTGATACCGTTATACTCCTCTGCTTCGGGTGAAAAACCGGCGGTACAGCTGTTTGCAGCATTTTTCAGCTGCCAGTAGAGTCCTTTGGTAATGCGTCCGGTGGGACGTCTGCCTATCGATTTTTGAAACGCTTTGATCGCTTCCTTTGTATTGGGACCCATCTTACCGTCAATATAGCCCGGGTAGAATCCCAGTTCGGTAAGTTCGGTTTGAATTTTTTTGATATATTTGTGAGAATATCCGTATGCCAGTGTACTGAGAAACAGGGATACGAAGACTATTTTAACGATTTTTTGCATTGTTTCCTCCTGAAAAAGAGGTTTATTATATCAAATAGTTATTAGATTTATAATATATATCATGTACCGGTGTGTCGGCGGGTACGTCTGCGTCTGGCGGGTTGACGGTTCTGTTTTTTTGCCGGTGTCGCCTGAATGTCGGGATCGGGTTTGTATCCGTCGATGATGCTTTGCGGAATTTTTCGTTTGATCAGTTTTTCAATATTTTTAAGCAACTCTTTTTCATCGATACAGACCAGTGAAACAGCTTTTCCTTCCCGGTCTGCGCGCCCTGTTCGACCTATGCGGTGGACGTAATCTTCCGCTACTTCGGGAAGTTCGAAGTTGACGACAAAAGGAAGCTGGTCAATATCCAGACCTCTCGCGGCGATATCTGTGGCGACCAGCACGCGAACGTTGCCTGCTTTGAAATCTGCCAGCGCCCGTGTTCTGGCGCTCTGACTCTTGTTTCCGTGAATCGCGGCGGAGGTGATGTCGCGTTTGTTCAGCTGTTCGCTGAGTTTGTTCGCGCCGTGTTTGGTACGGGTAAATATCAGTACCTGCTGCCACTGGTTGGTTTTGATGAGGTGGGTGATGAGTTCACGTTTGCGCGCTTTGTCAACCGGGCAGACAAGTTGTTCTACCTGTTCGGAAGCAGTATTTCTGCGGGCGACTTCGATGAGGGCAGGGGCGTTAAGCAGGGAATCGGAGAGTTTTTTGATAGCGTCTGAAAAGGTGGCGGAAAAGAGCAGGTTTTGCCGTTTTTTCGGTAACAGTGCCAGAATTTTTTTGATGTCATGAATAAAACCCATATCCAGCATTCTGTCTGCTTCATCGAGAATGAGGATCTCTACATGAGAGAGATCCAGTGCTTTTTGTCCGACAAGATCCAGCAGCCTGCCGGGTGTGGCGATAACGATATCGACCCCTTTTTTGAGAATATTTTTCTGAGGGTTGATACCCACTCCGCCGAAGATGATGGTGGATGTGAAGGGGAGATATTTCCCGTATGTCGCCACACTTTCACCGACTTGTGCAGCCAGTTCCCGGGTAGGGGTGAGGATCAGTGCGCGTACGCGTCTT